>NZ_JALGQY010000016.1:0-68811 GCF_022809915.1 Acinetobacter lwoffii
AGTGAAACCTCTTAGCGCTGATGGTAGTGTGGGGTTACCCATGTGAGAGTAAGTCATCGCCAGCTCATTATTCGAAAATCCCCCTCGGCCAAAGCAGAGGGGGATTTTTTTGTGCGTGGAATTTTAGATAAGATATTTAACATATCTATATCTCAAAGTTGATCAGATTCTTCTGAGACAGAGAATTCCTGTTAATTTGTTTGACCTATTGGGATCTCTGTAAAACTAGCGCTATAAGAGTTTACAAGCTGATCTTATAAACCTTACAAAATAAAAAACCAGCGAATCGCTGGTTTTTTATTGCAGACTATTTTAGCTGAATATATATATCATGGCTGAGATTAATAGGTTGTAGGTATACTTTCATGGTAAAAACTTTAATGGACACAATTAGCGATTACTATTTACCAAATATTAAATAAAATAGCCTAAGTATGGTTAAATTAATTCTCTTTATTCAGTCATTAGAGAGAGTCTTTTAGCATTTTTTTATGCTGTTTTACTTGGTTGGCATAACGTTTACCTTGTTTACGCATTTTACGATTATTTTCATAACCTGACGGACCTACATTATAATAGGCAAGCGCTTTCTTCCAGTCACCGGATGATTGATTATATTTAGAAAGAATATATGTACCACATTGGATATTACTGCTTTCATTGTATAAATCACCTGGGCAGGTTTGTTGCCAATATCTTGGAATCACTTGCATCAAGCCTACCGCACCTGCTGGCGAAGTTGCTTGGCTACGATAAGTAGATTCCTGATGAATCACAGCCGCCACTAGGAGCGGATCTACACCTTGATTTTGTGCATGTTGAACAATTAAAGGTGAAACACGATTAGCTGTACTGGATGGGGTGGAGTAAGCAGTTTGAATGCCTTTAGATAATTTAGCTGCGCGCTTTTCTACCGAGCCTCCGCCCAAAGATGAGCAACCCGCAAAAAGAAAAGTGCTCAATAAAATAGAAGAAAATTTAAAAGAATGAGAATTAAATAGTGAACGTTTAGATTTAATTGGATTTAATAGATGAGAAAAAAACAAACTGTGAATTCCATGCCTGAATAAACGTATTTCGATGTTAGGCAGCCTATATACAAGAGTCAAGCTCGCTGCTGATGAAAGCACTTTATTAATGTACAAACTTTATCTATCTACTAAAAAATCTCTAAGTTGAAAGGTTTTTTAGCATCCAGATTTCACAGGCTTCACTATGTCCGGTATTGCCTTCAGGGTGATCAAGGTGCTGAAAACCTAATTTTTCATAGAGTTTCACCGCTTGCCAAAGCGCTTTAGTTGTTTCTAGATAGACTGACTTAATCTGATGAGTCTGTGCAAATTCAAAGGATAATTCTAAAATTTTTTTGGCAAAACCTTGCTGACGAATTTCAGGTAAAAAGTACATTTTCTGAATTTCTAAAATAGTTGCATTACCTTTTAATGGCGCAATTCCACCACCACCGTAAATTTTATTTTGTTGATCCACAATAACCCAGTAAGCTGATTCCGGTTGCTGATAAACTTGATATAGTTCATCTAGAATAGAATCACCTACGGCAAAACCAGATTCTGCTGCCAGTCCAAACTCTTGGGAAACACCACGAATAATGCTTGCAATTTGAGCATTATCTTCAGGCTGAATGGGACGAATAGAGTACATATTAGACTGATTTTATTTTGAAAAAACGATGAATTTTTATAACGCTAAATGCTTAAAAAAGCCATCGTTTATTCAATTTAGATAAGTTTAATTCGCTATTTAATGAGCAATCATTATTTTAATTCGCTCGATGATTTTCCTAATTCCCGACGGGCAATAATCAGTTGCTGAATTTGCTGGGTGCCTTCAAAAATATCCAGAATCTTGGAATCACGCGCCCATTTTTCCAAAAGTTCAGTTTCGTTATAACCAATGGCTGCTGCCAGTTCGACACATTTTAAGGTAATTTCATTATCGATCCGACCGGCCTTGGCTTTGGCAATAGATGCTTCACGTGAATTTGGTTTGTGATTATCGGCCATCCAGGCGGCTTTCAGCATCAGCAAGCGTGCTGCTTCCCATTCAGCTTCCATATGATAGATTTGTGCTGCGATATTAGAGCTTTGTAAATACGGTGTGGCATAAGTGGAGTCCAGCTGATCCTTAAAAATCTCCTTGATGCGTTCCAGCGAGGCTTTCGCACAACCAATCGCCATGGCGGCGACCAGCGGGCGAGTATTATCAAAGGTTTCCATCACGCCAGCAAAGCCTTTAGCAACATCGATTTCTGCATGACCGAGCAGGTTTGCTGCAGGTACTCGACAGTTGATAAAGCTAATCGTGGCAGTATCGGATGATTTAATCCCTAATTTATGTTCCAGTCGTTCAACCTTCATTCCTGGAGTACCTTTGGTCACCACAAATGATTTAATGGCTGATCGTCCCAGCTTTTTATCCAGAGTGGCCCAAACGACCACTGCATCAGCACGATCTCCGGATGTTACAAAAATCTTCTCACCATTCAGAATATAGTCATCACCGTCTTTAGTCGCAGTGGTACGAATCGCCGCAGAGTCTGAACCACAGCCTGACTCGGTAATCGCCATGGCTGCCCAAGTCCCGTGAAAACGCTGTAATTGTTCCTCATTGGCAACGGCTGCAATGGCTGAGTTTCCTAATCCTTGACGTGGCATCGAAAGTAATAAACCAGTATCGCCATAACACATTTCAATAATGCTCAGGGCGGTAGACATATTAATGCCATTTTTATTGCTGCTGTCTGCATCGCCACGTTTATTGACTGCTGCACCTGCATTCATGCCTTCACTACCTTGGTTCATGCCATCCACGACTGAAGCGAGCATGTCTAGCTCTATCGGATAAGCGTGTTCAGCCTTGTCATATTTACGTGAAATAGGGCGCAAAACATTGAGGGCAACTTCATGTGCTTGATCAATCAAAAGCTTGAATTTTTTTGGAGTTTGTAGATTCATTATTGTTCTTCTTTATGTTTTGATCAGGCATGCAAGCCAGAATGGAGAATGGCAGTGGCTCTCAGGTCTCTATACCAGCGTTCTACCGGATGTTCTTTGGTGAAACCATGACCACCCAAAATCTGTACACCATCGGTGCCGATTTTCATGGATTTTTCTGCGCAGAGCAGACGGGCCAGATAGGCTTCACGATGAAAGTTTTGTCCCGATTCAGCCAGACTAGCGGCATTCATGATCAACATTTGCATAGCGTCAATTTCAATGGCCATATCAGCAATCATAAAGGCGACACTCTGACGATGAGAAATCGGTTCGCCAAAGGCAATACGGTCATTGGCGTATTGCACACAGTATTTTTTGACTGCTTCACAGGTGCCCACCGCCATCGCACACCACATTAAATTACCCAGATCAACAAAAGCTGCATAATCAAAATCTTTATCTCCCAGACGTTGAGCTGGAGTATTTTCAAATTTGAGCGTAACGGTTTCAGTGGCCTTTAAACCCATAGCCGGCGATTTTTTCGCAGTGATGGTACTGTCGCGTTGCACCACAAAGACCTCAGCTCTGCCATCCAGATCAGCACTGACCAGATACAGATCGGCACTTTCTCCCAAGAGCACTAAGGTCTTTTCACCCAGAATTAGATAATGTCCCTGATGTGCAACAGCCTTGGTTTTAAGTTGCTCCGGGTTAAACGCTGCTGTTTTTTCCTGTACTGCAAAGGTGGCCTTTAACTCAGGATTCTCTGCGAAAGCGCCCAGATATTCTGCCTGAATCTGCTCTGAGCCCCAGCGGGTAATGGCGTTAATGACACTAAAAGTCGAAAGTAAGCCAGCCGTCAGACTGAAATCACCCTGAGCCAAATGTTGAGCGATTAAAATATTGCTGACGATATTCTGTTCCGATGCAACGCCCCCCAATGCTTCAGGCAGGGCATAGAAATTCAAACCTAAATCAGTGCTGTATTGCGAGAGTTCATGGGGAAATAATTCATGCTGATCTGCATTATGCGCCAAGGGATACAGCACCTCTTGGGCAAATTGCTGCATGGCATTACAGGTCATTTGCTGCTCTTCAGTCAGGTTTAGATCAAATAAGGATTTAGACTGATGCGGGAGACGTTGTTTTTGAATCTTCTGGCCAGATTTCAGGATTTTCTGGGTTTGACTCAGTGTTTTGAATCCTGCTTTTGAACTTTGATAAAGCGATTTTTCAACAAATTTACGCAGTTTTAATTGGTCTAATACTTCGCTACCCGCGATTTTGGTCAGTATGGACAAGCCAAATCCTTGGGCTTTATTTACCATATTATTCATTCTGATTATCCTAAAGGTGTTGTCACGTCATTTTTTTTAATACTGACATGCACTCAGAGATAAAACCATGTCATCCCTGACACAAATGATTGACAATTTTTAGGTTTCGGGGATTGAAGAAATGGAGGAATAAATTAATGAAAAATAAAAGAAAGATAAAAATATAAAAAATCGAATATGTCTAAAAATTGACCCGAATGACAAAATCATCCGGGTCTTTTTGATGCAGATTTTATTTTAAGAGAGATGATGTCTAATCATGGCACGCACATTGGTTTTGGCATCAATCACGGTCATAAAAGTATAGGCACCAATAAATTTACGGCTAATAAACATAAATTCTTTGGGTGGAACACTGAAATAACGTGAAGCCATAGATCTCGATGCCTGTTGCATCACACGGCTATGTAGCTGGCTTTTTTTCCAGTCATAGCGATTATGTTCATCCATGATGCCAGCTGGCAATTCTTGATTATTTAGCGGTGAACTAAACGCTTCGGTGGCCAGTAAAAAGACTTTGGCCATATCCGGTTTGATGCTTTGCGGAATCGAATCAAAAAACTCATAACCAGTCATCGCCTTGACCATCATATCCGAGTCATGATGATAGCCTGCCTGGATCAGGTTACGCGCAACACTGAGCAGATGCTGGTCAAACTGGCGGATCGCGCCAAAGTCGAGCAGAATGATCTTGTCGTGCACATCTGCGCCATTGCCCAGACGAACCAGATAATTACCAAAGTTCGGATCGGTTTGCATCTCGCCCCATTCGAAGATTTCACGCACTGCAATTTCCAGTGACGCTTCACCTAACAGGTTGCGGCGTTCTTGGGGCAAGGATAACATTACCGGGCTATTGATCGGCACACCACGTTCAAAAGTCATGCATAGCACACGATCTGAGCAATATTCATTAATAATGGTTGGGACGATATAACGAGGATCATCTTTTAAACGCGCCGCAAAACGACGCGTGGTATCTGCTTCAATCTGATAATTTACTTCACGGTGCATCATCTCACGGACTTCATCGAACCACTGGTCGAATTCGCGGGTCTGCGGCACGATGCGAGTCAATTTCAGCATGTTTTTAAACAGGCTCATATCCGAATCAATGGCTTCTGCCACACCCGGATACTGAATTTTTAACACCAGTTCCATGCCATCAGATTTTCGGGTAGCGCGATGTACCTGTGCCAAAGAAGCTGTGCCCAAAGGTTCATGATCAATGGTGAGATCGTCGAGTTTTGAACCGAGTTGTTGCTGTAACTGGGTCTTGATGGCTGGCCATGCCAATGCCACCGTCTGATTGTTCAGGGTATTTAGAGCTTGAGTGACTTCTTCTGGCAGAAAATGCTCACCATACAGTGCCATCATCTGGCCAATTTTAACGATAGACCCTTTCAGCTTGCCAATTTCTGCTACCAGATAATCGGCCTGTTCTTTCATGGCTTTTTTACGTTTCTTTTCTTTTTCTTCTTCGCTTGAGAATATGGAGCTTGCACTAGAAGCTGCCCAACGCGTGCCTGCCAGCAAGGATGCCTTTGCGATCGATAAGCGTCGATCCATAGAGGAGGTTTTCAGTTGTTTAAGCTTATCGTTCTGATCTGACATGTAAACTCGATCCTTTCATCATCAGCATGAAGCAGAATAAATCATTGTAAGGGATAGTAGCGTTTCTGCACGTATTAAAAAAGTTTAAGCCGCTGAATTCATAGTAAAAGCTAGGCAAGCTTTCATTTATTCACCAACTTGTATCAGTTTAGACAGGGCATTATGCCATTTGAAATTGGATTTTTAATTCAGATCGTTGTTGTAACTGTTGTTTATTTGTTTGAATATGTTGATGAATCAGGCGCTGTACGCTGTCATGCATAAAGCCCAAAGCATAGCCTTTTACAATCACAATACTAGGCAAGCCAAAAAACAGATATTTGGCATCTTCCAGTGTCGCATCGGTAAATACGCCATGCTGCATTAAGGTCGACTGCAAAAATACCTTTTCTTGCTGCACCTGACTGGAGGCTTGATCATTCCAGTAATTCTGGCGCATCGCCATAAGATTATTGTGCTTATAGCTCATAGATCTGGGCTCATTTGAAGATTGAATGCGGATTATATGTGGGTCATGGGCCAATTTTCAATTGTGCAACTGTTTAATCTTTCAGTCCGAGAAAGGCATAGGATTTTTGTCCGGACTGCGTTAATATCAGTGGATAATTTAAACAATATTGATTGTTAAACATTTATTGGGATTGTACCGGTTTCGGTCAAGGGGAAGTTATGCGTCTTGCATGGTTTTTAGTTGCAATTTTTGCGGGTACTGCGGTTCAGACACAAGCTGCTGTTGGGTATTCTAAGGAATATACACAGTGCATGAATTTTAGTTATGGTAATACACCCAAAGCTGAAAAATGCTTGGAAAAAGAGCTGAAATTTCATAATAAACGTTTGAAGAAAAACTATAAAACTTATCTTAAATTGAATCCGAATCAGACTGCAGTTATCCGCAGTCAGCATGTATTGTGGGAGCGTAAACTGGCCCAGCAATGTAACTTTAGAATGTCAGGAAAATATGCCAAGCAGCAACAGGGTCAATGTATGCTGGCTTTGATCATGGATCAGGCCAATCTTTATCAATCCCGCTCTTATGCGTCCGGGTTCCGATAAATCATCATAGTATTAGCATCGACATTTAACAGAAACATCCCTGAATAAAGTAAACATTTATCTGAATAATCGCTCACAAATACAGGAGTTTTATAATTTTTGTGGGCATAGAGAATTCGTGTTTTTCATGCTTTTAGCATTATAAAAGCAGGCAAAACAAGGTATCATAAGGCGTTTAAAAAAATGACCTTGGAGACGCCTTAAGTGGATCGACCGACTATTAGCCCTGAACATATGCAGGAAGCCGCTGAAAATTTAACCACCATTCGTGATTTTATTCGTTTTGGTGTGACAGCATTACGTCAATACGATGCACATTTGGGCCAAGGCACAGAAGATTATTTTGCTGAAAGTTCAGCGCTAGTGCTGCAAACCCTGTCACTAGAATGGAAAGCGGACGCTGAAATTTTAGATGCCAAATTATTGCCAAGTGAAAAAGCCGAATTTTTAAGTCTGCTGGAACGCCGTATTAATGAAAAAGTACCGACTTCATATTTATTGAACCTGGCTTACTTTGACGGCAAACCCTACTATGTTGATGAGCGTGTGCTGATTCCACGTTCACCGATTGCTGAACTGATTCAAAACCGTTTCGCCCCGTATTGCCTGGGCGAACATGGTCAAATGGGTGAAGCGGTGAATAACTTGCCGGAAAACCCGAATCCGAAGACACCACAACGCATTCTAGATATGTGTACCGGTTCCGGCTGTATCGCAATTGCCTTGGCTTATGCTTTCCCTGAAGCGGAAGTAGATGCCACCGATATTTCTAAAGAAGCATTGGAAGTTGCGCAAATCAATACTGAGCATCATGACAAGCAATATCAGATCGCATTACTTGAATCGGATTTGTTCGAAAAAATTCCAGCCGAAAATCAATACGATTTAATCGTATCTAATCCGCCGTATGTCGATGCGGAAGATATGGCTGATTTGCCTGAGGAATTCCATCATGAGCCTGAACTTGCGCTTGCTGCAGGTCAGGATGGTCTGGATCTGGTGCGTAAAATGCTGGCTCAAGCTGCAGATTATCTGACTGAGAATGGCCTGATCGTGATTGAAGTGGGTAACTCAGAATGGGCAATGCGCCAAAACTTTAATTCAGTCGATTTCTACTGGTTACAATTCCAGAAAGGTGGTACTGGTATCTTTGCATTGACTGCA
Organism: Acinetobacter lwoffii; assembly: GCF_022809915.1. Taxonomy (GTDB): domain Bacteria; phylum Pseudomonadota; class Gammaproteobacteria; order Pseudomonadales; family Moraxellaceae; genus Acinetobacter; species Acinetobacter lwoffii_M. The sequence continues at coordinate 8,129 of NZ_JALGQY010000016.1, forward strand.
GAGCAATGCCGTACTTACCGCGATTTATTTATTCAGTCTATTCAAGCATAAGGAGTCGTTTGACATGGCAGGTAATAGTATAGGGCAACTGTTCCGTGTAACGACTTGTGGTGAATCTCACGGTGTTGGCCTGATGGCAATCATCGATGGGGTTCCACCCGGCATTGAGCTGACTGAAGCTGATTTGCAAAAAGATCTGGACCGTCGTAAGCCGGGTACATCGAAATTTGCAACCCAGCGTAAAGAACCCGATGAAGTAGAAATTATTTCCGGTGTGTTTGAGGGTAAAACGACCGGTACTTCAATTGGTTTGTTAATTCGTAATACGGATCAAAAATCGAAAGACTACGGCAATATCGCACAAACTTTCCGCCCGGGTCATGCTGACTATACCTATACCCAAAAGTATGGTTTCCGTGATTATCGTGGTGGCGGCCGTTCAAGTGCGCGTGAAACGGCAATGCGTGTTGCAGCGGGTGCCATTGCCAAGAAATTCCTTTTTGAGAAATTTGGTATTGAGATTCGCGGTCATGTAACCCAAATCGGTAAAGAAAAAGCAGAAAAACTGGACTGGAATGAAGTTCCAAACAATCCGTTTTTCTGTGGTGACGTGGATGCAGTACCACGTTTTGAAGCGCTGGTCACGTCTTTGCGTGAGCAAGGCACCAGTTGTGGCGCTAAACTCGAGATCATTGCATCTAAAGTACCTGTGGGTTGGGGCGAGCCTGTATTTGACCGTTTAGATGCAGATATTGCCCATGCCATGATGTCGATTAATGCCGTTAAAGGTGTAGAAATCGGTGATGGCTTTGGCGTCGCTGAACAGTTTGGTCATGAAAGCCGTGATGAACTCACCACAGAAGGCTTCCTGGCCAATCATGCTGGCGGTATTCTAGGTGGTATTTCTAGCGGTCAGGACATTCGTGTTGCGATTGCCTTGAAGCCAACTGCGTCTATTACCACGCCGTGTAAAACCATCAATATTGAGCGTGAAGATACTGATGTACTGACCAAAGGCCGTCATGATCCTTGCGTGGGCGTGCGTGCAACCCCGATTGCTGAAGCGATGCTGGCGATTGTGCTCATGGATCATTTCATGCGTCACCGTGCGCAAAATGCCGATGTTGTTGCGCCATTTGCACCGATTGAACCTAAATAATTTGCTTTAACTTTAAAGTGAAATTGTTTTAAAGTCAGACTTCGGTCTGACTTTTTTATTTATAAAATGAATCACTATAAAAATATACGATTGGCAAGCAAGGCTGATATTCAGCAACTTACCATACTGATTAATACAGCTTATCGTACTCTGGATGGATGGACGACTGAGGCAGGAATGATCCAAGGTGATCGTATTCAAGAAAAACAGTTATATGACTTGCTCAATTTAGAAAATTTTCAGCTCTTTGTGTTGGAAATTGATAATAAGCTTCTTGGTTGTATTGGCGTGAGCTTAGGACAGCAAGTAGCAGAGATTGGAAGCTTTGCTGTTGCACCTGCTGAGCAAAACTCGGGTTATGGCAAGCAATTATTGGACTTTGCCGAATCCCATATTTTCGAAATATTTAAGAAGAAAGTGATTCAGATGTCAGTATTAAATGTCCGTATTGAACTGCTGGCATATTATCAGCGCCGTGGCTATCAGCTGACTGAAAAGATTGAAGCATATCCACTGGGTCAAAATGTCGGAGAACCGTTGATTCCGTTACATTTGCTGATTTTAGAAAAAATCAGCAAATCAATATGATTAGTTGATGAAAATTCAAGCTTTTTGCCACTTAAATTGAGTAGTGGGAAAGCTCCTGAACATGCTAAGTTTTCTGTTCAGTCTAAGTGACTTAAGATTAGGCAGAAAACAGACCAGGATGTCATATGCTGCATATTATTTTAACTTCTTTATTTCCTCTCATCGGACTGATCAGCTTTGGCTATTTACTTAAGCGCAGGCAATGGTTGAGTGATGATTTCTGGCGAGGCGCAGAAAAGTTAAATTATTATGCACTGTTTCCAGTGATGCTATTTTTAAATCTGGCCACTGCCAAGATTCAAATGGCAGTCATTGAAGATGTGGTGCTGGTTGTATTTAGCATTATGGCTGTGGTCAGTATTGCATTGTATATTTTGCGTCATATTTACCAGATATCTTATGCGCGTTTCGGCGTGTATGTCCAAGGTTTACTACGCTTTAACACCTATATTGGCCTTGCTGCTGTCAGTGCCTTATTTCAGCAGCAGGGTATGACTATTTTCGCGGTGATCATGGTGCTGTGTATTCCTTTGGTGAATGTCTTATCGGTACTGGCATTTACCCGTAATCACGAAATGCAGCTCACCAAAATTATTCTCGGCTTGGCTAAAAACCCATTAATTCTGGGCTGTATTGTCGGTGGTTTATTTAATCTTTCCGGTTTGTCACTCTGGACTGGAACAGAGCAGTTCCTTAAACAGATTGCACTGTGCAGTTTGCCGCTCGGTTTGATGTGTGTGGGAGCAGCCTTACAGTTTCAGGGTTTTCAGCGTGATGTATTGCCACTCAGCCTGATAACCTTTGGTCGCCTGTTCGGAATGCCGCTGATTGCATTTTTAGTGTGTAAAATTTTCCAGATTGATGCATTAACTACTCAGGTATTGGTCTTGTTCTTTGCACTTCCTACCGCCTCAGCTTCGTATGTCTTAACCCGGGTGTATGGTGGCGATAGTGAGTTAATGGCTAGTATTATCAGTGTACAAACAGTGGTCGCAGCAGGAAGCTTAGTACTGATGCTTTCTTGGATTATCTAAAATTCTAGAATAAATGATAAAAGTCTAAATTTTGCTTTGGATGACATATACTTTGAATTATTAAAATAGCCTAAGCAAATGTTGAGTTCTATTTAAGCGCCAAAATTAAATAAGTTCTGGAATTTTATAAAGGATAGAACTTGCTCATTTTACTTAGGACAGCAAAATCTAAAAATTTGATATCTAGGCAATATCCTCCATCACCCATGTATGCTCTTAATTAAAAAGAATCACAGATAAATTCACGTGAATTAACATAAATAAAAACTGTGTTTTTCCTAAAAATGGTATATAAATTGCTCATGATAATAAAACATTATTGCAGGAGAGAGATGCTTCTGCATTCGCCGAAGGAGCAAGTTCCCAGGAAACTCTCAGGCAAAAGGACTGTGATAATGGATAAAAACTCTGGAGAGAAGTGTTCAATCACTCACCGAAGGGGAAGGTGGCCGCATTGATGTGCAATGTATCTACCGAAGCTCTCAGGTACACATGACAGATGGGAAAAGACATCAATATAATCAAGGAGGTGTCTATGCGTCATGTCGTGGTGATTGGGGCCGGTATTACCGGAGTAACCACAGCTTATGAGCTGGCACAATCAGGCTATCAAGTGACTGTGGTTGATCGGCATCTTTATCCGGCAATGGAAACATCCTTTGCCAATGGCGGCCAGCTTTCTGCCTGTAATGCCGAAGTATGGAACCAGAAAGCCACGGTACTCAAAGGCATCAAATGGATGTCACAAAAAACCGCACCACTTTTGCTCAATCCTTCTTTCAGTGTGCATAAATACAGCTGGCTCATGGAATTTCTGGGCAATATCAAACATTATGAAGCCAATACCCGAGAGACTGTACGGCTGGCTTTACTGGCAAGAGCACGCTTATTTGAAATTGCCGAAACAGAAAATATTGATTTCAATTTAGAAAAACGTGGAATTTTACATTTTTATCATAACAAAACGGATTATGATGTTGCGATCAAAGTCAATGATCTGTTGTGTAGCGGTGGTCTGGAGCGCAATGCAATTTCCAATGCAGAAATTAAGCAGATCGAACCTGCATTAACTGGCGATTATTATGCGGGATTTTACTGTCAGAGCGATGCCACCGGGGATATTCATAAATTTAGTACTGGTCTGGCCAAAGCCTGTATGCAAAAAGGTGTGAAATTCGAATTTGGTCAAGATGTTTTCGCTGTTGATCATCAGGCTCAGAATATTCGGGTTAAATGCAAACCCAGTACTGAAAATGTCAATTCCTCTCCAGATGATATTCTAGAAATTAATGCAGATGCCATAGTGGTCTGTGCAGGGGTTGGCAGTTATCAACTGGCTGAGATTCTTGGTGAACGGGTCAATGTTTATCCAGTCAAAGGCTACTCGATTACCGTGCAACTCAATGATGAGCAGAGCCAGAACAACGCACCTTGGGTCAGTCTGCTAGATGAAAGCGCCAAAATTGTCTTGTCACGTCTAGGCAAGGATCGTTTGCGTGTTGCAGGAACAGCCGAGTTTAATGGCTATAACCGAGATATTCGTGCTGACCGGATTCAACCTTTAATTGACTGGACCAATCGTAATTTTGACCTGTGTACTGAGCATGTGGTGCCTTGGGCGGGCTTACGCCCAATGATGCCAAATATGATGCCTGTGGTACGCCGTGGCAAACATGAGCGGGTCTTTTACAATACCGGGCATGGTCATCTGGGCTGGACTTTATCAGCTGCAACGGCTGCAATGATCAGTCAGGAAATTGCGCAATACTATCCTGCTTAAATTGATAGCCCGCTTGCGGGCTATTTTTTACACCAAAAATCTCATTTTATATAACGATAAATTATAATATTTTTCAAAATAAATCAATCATATAGTCGATAAATACCGGTAAAACGATCACAGCCTTTTTGCTGGCTACTGACCGCTAAAATGGCTTTACTATAGTTAAACTCATAGCGGCAGTCATTTTCGTTATCGGTGATCTGGTTTTTTGTCTCAGGCGTAGTATAGGCTAAAAAAGGAATGATCTGTTTCTCGGTCCGGTTATTCGGATTACGGTAGGCTAGGCCTTCAATCTTGATCCGGTCTTTGGTCAGTTGATGAATCTTGAGATGTACAGGCTGCTTGGCGATTTGTCCCTGTTCAAACTTAATATAATGCTGGGTCAGACTTTGATTCAGTGAAATATAGACATTTAAATCATCTAAACGCCATTCAAACTGCTGTTTAAAACAGTCTAGCGTTTTGCATTGCTGTAAACGGGTCGCCCATAATTGTTGGCTATCTTGCAATAAGCGCACAGGCGCATCGGTAATCAGAAAAGCAGTAAAGTATTGGTCTGCGAGTTTTGCACGAGATTCAGCCAGCGATGCTGAGCAGACTTTATTCATGGCAGCCGTTTTTTGGCTGTCATCGCTACAGTTTAGTGTGATCGCCGAGCTACCTGTAGAAATCATCCCCAGACCGAGCATCAGGCCAATTATTTTCAACATATTTATATCAGTTTTCAGTAGCATGATCGCTTATACTTTCACTGTGTTACGCTTGGTCTAACTATAGCGAAATAGAAAGCAAGTGTACAAGATTTCAATGGGCTATTTCTAAAGGATGTATAAGGTGATTGCACAAATTCGTATTGGCCAGGGTCTGGATGTGCATGCATTTGAAGAAGGTGATTTTGTCACTCTGGCAGGCATTCAAATTCCGCATACTCACGGTCTGAAAGCACATTCGGATGGTGATGTAGTGCTGCATGCACTCTGTGATGCTTTGTTGGGTGCTTTGGCGCTCGGAGATATTGGCCAGCATTTCCCAGATACAGATCCTGAGTTTAAAGGTGCAGATAGCCGGGTATTACTCAAGCATGTTTATCAGCTAATTCTGGATCGTGGTTATCACCTGAATAATGCCGATATTACCGTGGCCTGTGAACGTCCAAAACTGGCGAAACACAATTTGGCCATGCGTCAAAGTATTGCAGATGTCTTGGATATTGATGTGACTCAAATCAGTATTAAAGCCACCACCACTGAACAGTTAGGTTTTACCGGTCGTCAGGAAGGCATTATGTCGATGGCAACCGTGCTGTTGAGCCACAGTAAATAAAATCAGGCAAAATAATTTGGATTAATCAGGGAAAGTTCCAGTTCCTGCGTTGCTTTACGACCTTGTAGCTGTAGGGCAACCGCATGCATTAAACCGGTCCAGGTTTCATTTGGTTCCCAGATCTGATGCAAGTGTTCTTGTGCTGTAGGCATATCGATATCCATATAGTACTGACGATATAAATACATCAGACAGCTGACATGGTAGTTTTGCGAACAATGTACCCAGACCATTTGCTCTTTTACCAGATGATCGATCAGATCCAGTACCAGCAGGCATTGATTGTCTGATGGGGTTTCCCAGGAAATCGGAACCTGAATATAGTTCAGTCCCAGCTCAAGGCAAATTTTATCTTCATGCGGCAGATACTGTTCGCTATCGGTCAGCGCCACATTGATGACTGTAGATACACCGTATTCTTTCATCAGCTGTAATTGGGTAGTGGTCGGTTGACCGGAGCTAAACAGATGTTCGTGTATGAACTGAAAATTCTCAATCTGGCTTAATGCCGTTTCAATATCATTCATCAGATAAATTTTCCTTGTTCTAGAAATGCAAACGCCATCTTGGCGATGGCGTTGGTCAGATCATTTAACGATTAGGTAAAATGTCTTTCAATGCCTCATGCATGTCGAGTAAAACTTTTTCAGTCGTTTCCCAGTCGATACAGCCATCCGTAACGGATTGACCGTATTCCATATCATTCAGGTTCGCCGGAATGTCCTGACGACCACCCTTAAGATGACTTTCTACCATAATACCAACAATTGACTTGTTTCCATCAAGAATTTGTTCGGAAATGTTTTTAAGTACAAGTGGTTGCAGGTACGGGTCTTTGTTAGAGTTGGCGTGGCTGGCATCAATCATGATCTTGGTGCTGACTTTGGCCTTGGCTAGAGCAGCTTCTGCATCGGCAACCGAGCCTGCATCGTAGTTCGGCTTGCCATTACCGCCACGCAGTACCACGTGAGCATAAGGATTGCCTGAAGTGCGAATCACAGCCACCTGGCCTTGATCATTCAGACCGAGGAAGCTGTGACCATGTTTCACAGATTGCATCGCATTGGTCGCGACCGTTAAACCGCCATCAGTACCATTTTTAAAGCCGACTGGTGAAGAAAGACCAGAAGACATTTCACGATGGGTCTGGCTTTCTGTGGTACGTGCACCAATCGCTGACCATGAAATCAGGTCTTGGTAATACTGTGGCGAGTTTGGATCAAGTGCTTCAGTGGCACATGGCAAGCCCATTTCATTTAGTTCAAGTAATAGCTTGCGACCGATACGCAGACCTTTTTCAATATTGAATGAATCATTCATGTCTGGGTCATTGATCAGACCTTTCCAACCTACGGTAGTACGTGGTTTTTCAAAATAAACCCGCATCACGATATATAAGCTGTCTTTAACTTTTTCGCTCAGCACTTTTAAGCGCTCAGCATATTCATGCGCCGCCTCTGGATCGTGAATAGAACAAGGGCCAATTACAACGAACAGGCGTTTGTCTTCACCATCCAGAATTTTACGAATCGTTTCACGACCATGCAGTACGGTTTGATAAGCAGTTTCAGTCAACGGTAACTCTGCTTTAAGCTCAGCAGGGGTTACAAGAGGAATCATGCTGTGGATATTCACGTCATCAATATCTGATGCTGAAATAGGATTTGACTGTTGTGTATTCATTGCCGTCACTGGTTCGATCATACAAAAGGTTGTTTAATAGCCCGAATATAACATGAATGATGCGTCACTTTGTTATAAAAAAGATGAATACTTCTTTGAAAAAAAAGTGATGAATCGGATAGTTAACTTAAACGGACGGGGAATTTTGATTCACAATTATCATTGCTGTTTCAGCAGGTTGAGCCGGTTTTGATTTCACAGGATTAATCATGAAATTCACGCCCAGCGCAAATAGGGTAATACCTAAAATTTTGCGGATCAGTTTTTCCGGCATACGTGAGCTGAGTAAAGTGCCGACAATAATCGCCGGAATAGACCCCACCAATAACCACATGAGCAGCATGAAATCGACGTTGCCTGAAGACATATGACCTAGACCTGCGACCAGTGTCAGTAATACCGCGTGCACCACGTCAGAGCCAATGATACGAATCATCGGCAGATTCGGGAACATCACTACAAGTGCCATGATACCAAATGCACCGGCACCCACTGAAGATAGCGTGACAAATATGCCCAAGATAATGCCCATGATGATGATAGCAACGCGCTTTTCTTTGGCTTGCAGCTTCACTTTTTCCAGATCCTGCGTCATATCCGGTAGTTCTTGTTTTCTGTATTTATTAAAAAGATTTTCGATCTGGGTGCGAAACAGAATGGATAAGCCGGTAATAGTCAGCATAAAGCCCAAGACCATGGTCAGGACGGCTTTGTAATGCGTCGATTGGCTCAGATAGTTCTCGAGTACCCAATGCGTTGCAAAAGATGCGGGAATACTGCCAACGGCCAGCCAGATCACAATCGGCCAGACAATATTCATTTTCTTGGCATGCACAAACGAGCCACAGAATTTAGAAATCGCGGCATAGAGCAGGTCAGTACCAATCGCGATATGCGGTTCAATCCGGAATAAACTGATAAGAATTGGCGTCATTAATGAACCGCCACCGACACCGGTGACACCTACACAAAAACCTACCAGAACGCCTGCTAAAATAAATTCAATCGGACCAAACATGCATATATGCCAAAATCAAAAAACGAGCATATCTTATGACTTTTGGATATAAGTCGTTGTCTTGATTATTGATTTACTTATGCATAAAAAAGATAAAGCTAGGTGAAGAATATTAGGTGATCTTTCATGTTTATTCACTGGGTTATGTATAAAGTGCGAATATAATGATTGATTTTAACTGTCCGATTTGCCCCATTTCTGTCTAATTGAATGTACCTGTAAATGTCGATTTAATTCTTTTTATGCAAGCTCCCTTATTGACTAAGTTATTCTAAACGGTGGGTTTCTTAAAATTAGAAGATACTTAAGCTTCTTCCGGAATAGCCATAGGATTATGTTAGAATCCCGATTCAATAAATTTCCATGCGGATCTGAGAGGAAACCCACTTGCTAAATCGAAAACTTAAAATTGGAATCGTGGTCGGTGAAGTTTCTGGAGATACGCTTGGCGCAAAATTGATTCGCCGTTTTAGTGAGCAAGGCATTGATGCTGAATTTGAAGGTATCGGTGGGCCACAAATGATCGCTGAAGGCTTTAAAAGCTATTATCCGATGGATATTTTATCGGTGATGGGCATTGTCGAAGTTTTAAAAGATATTAAAAAACTGTTTGCTGTGCGGGATGGTCTGGTGGAAACCTGGACTAAAGATCCGGTCGATATTTTTATCGGGATTGATGCGCCTGATTTTAACCTGCGTTTGTCAAAAACCATTAAACAAAAACAGTTACCGATTAAAACCGTGCAATACGTCAGTCCTTCGGTCTGGGCATGGCGTCAAGGCCGTATACATGGCATTAAAGCCAGTATTGATTTGGTGCTGTGCCTGTTTCCATTTGAAAAAGCGTTCTTTAAAAAATGGGATGTTCCTGCAGCTTTTGTCGGACATCCGCTCGCTAGCCAATTGCCGCTTGAAAATCCAATTCTGGAGGCTCAGACAGAATTAGGCCTAGACCCAGATCAGAAATATATTGCATTATTACCGGGAAGCCGCCGTGGCGAGATTGAGCGTTTGGGACCTTTGGTTCTGGATGCAGCTAATATTCTGCATCACAAATATCCGGATTATACCTTTCTGATTCCTGCGATTAATGATGCACGCAAGCAGCAAATCGAAAGTTTACTGGCCACTTATCCTGAGAGCTTAAAAACCCAAATTCGCTTGATGGAAAATACCAGCGCTGAATCCAAAATTGGCCGTCAGGTCATGAATGCGTCCAATATTATTGCACTGGCGTCTGGAACTGCAACGCTTGAAGCGATGTTGCTGCACCGTCCGATGGTGACTTTTTATAAATTGCACTGGCTGACCTATCGAATTGCCAAATTACTGGTAAAAATCCCATATTTTTCATTACCAAATATAATTGCTGGCAAAAAAGTGATTCAAGAACTCATCCAATCCGCTGCTACACCTGAAAATCTGGTAGCTGAAATTGAAAAACTGATGGATATTGAAGCAGCGCAGATTCAGGTTATGCAGCATATCACCATGCACAAGCAGCTACTTTCTGGCAATAGCGAAGATCCGGTCACAGCAGTATTGGCATTAGTCCAGTAATTTTAGTCTGGTAATAAAGACTGGTTCTTCTGACAATTCAGCCGGTATTGGGTCGGCGTCTGTTCAAACTGTTTTTTAAAACTTTGACTAAACGCCGTCTCGGATGAATAACCAACCAGATAAGCGATCTGCTGGATACCAAATCCACTATTTCTCAAATATTGCGCTGCCAGACGCAGGCGGTGCTGTTGCAGATAGGCAAGGGGCGGTTCACCGACAATCTGGGTAAATAACTGGGCGAATTTGGAACGTGACATATGACATTGTTCGGCCAGACTTTCTACAGTCCAGAATTGTTCAGGTTTGCCATGAATCGCCGCCAGTGCATTAGATAATTCCGGATGCGAAAGAGCATTCAGCCAGCTCGAGGCATTTTCCAGGTTTAAAATATAATCTCGCACGCATTCAATCAGTAAAATACTGACCAGATGATCCAGAATTTTGTCACGTCCGGGACGAAGCTGCTGGGTTTCCAGTGCAAGAAATTGCAAGCCGACCTGTAACCATTCCGGTGCGGTATCACCCAGAATATGTTGAATATGCAGGTATTTAGGTAATGCACTCAAAAGAGGTTTGGCCATCTGGATATCCAAGCTAGAACGAATAGCCAGTATGAAACTATGCTCCGCCGAATTTTCCCGATTGAGATCAATACATTGCTGTACATTGCTCTGAAAATAAGGATTAATCGCATGGTGCTCAGAAAAATCGGCATTGTCTGGGCAGGAAACATGATGGGAGGAACCTGCGGGTAATAGCACCAGATCACCTTGTTGCAGCTCCAGTCGATCACCATTCATGAACTTTAATTGCGCCTGTCCTTGTAACAGGATATAGGCCAGCATAAAGGGTTCATGTTGATAGTCAAAGCCGCCCGGATGAAATACATTCAGATAAAGATATTCCGATTTTTCCAGATGAATATCATCAAAAATTTTACTTAAAGCATCCATGCCTAACTCTATTCTTCTGTTTTATTTCATTTAATTGACTATAAATTTTTTAACTTTGTGATTTTAGGCCAGAATTTGGCAGCATGTGCCAAAGACGCTGACATAGCTTTTCTGGACGTTGAATACTGTTCGCTACTGCTGAAATAATCAACTATAAGTGCAGAGTAACATAAAAAAGGAAGGTCGCAATGAATGCCCCTGCACAAATCCAGAAAGCGCAGTTTACGCAGGAAGCGTCGGCACTAAAAGGTGTCAAGCTGGATAAAAAACGTTTTGGCTGGTTGCTCAGCCCAGGTCTGCCTGTGATCGGAATGGGAATTCTGGCCGGTTATCATTTTGGTCCCAAAGCCACTCAAAAAGTCTTTGCCATGGGCGGACTATTATTACTGCACGTAATCATTCCGACTCTGGATGCCCTGATTGGCGATGATGCCAATAACCCAAATGATGAGCAGATCAAGGCACTGGTTAACGATCCTTATTATGACCGCATTGTAAAAGCATTTATTCCCTTGCAAATGGCAGCCAATGCCTTTGCCGGTTATGTCGTAAGCCGGCCAAATGTGTCTTTGCTGGATCAGGTACTGCTTGGAGTTTCTATGGGTGCGATTAATGGTGTGGGGGTGAATACCGCACATGAACTCAGCCATCGTCCACAGAAAAAAGACCATTACTGGTCTCATGCCAGCCTGATGCCTTTGGGCTATAACCATTTCCGGATTGAACATCCTTATGGACATCATAAACGGGTAGCCACGCCTGAAGATCCGGCATCTTCAAAAATGGGTGAATCTTTTTACCGCTTCTGGCCACGTACCGTAATAGGTGGATTAAAATCTGCAATCCAGATTGAAAAAAGACGGCTCGAGCGTAAAGGACTGAAATTCTTTAGTCAGGAAAATGAGCTGTTTCATGGTTGGGCCATGAGTGCTGCTTATCATGCCTTGATGCTGAAGGCGTATGGCAAGAAAATTATTCCTTATACACTGACACAGGCATTTTATGGCGTCAGCCTGTTTGAGATTGTGAATTATATCGAGCACTACGGACTAAAACGCGGACAGAAAGCGGATGGTAGTTATGAGCGAACCTTGCCAGAACATAGCTGGAATAATAACAATATCGTGACCAATCTGTTTTTGTACCAATTACAGCGCCATTCTGACCATCATGCCTTTCCAAGCCGGCCATTTCAGGCGTTGCGGCATTTTGATGAAGCGCCAGAATTACCCAGCGGTTATGCAACCATGCTGATTCCAGCCTTGATTCCACCTTTATGGTACAAAATCATGGACCAGCGGGTGTATCAGCACTATCAGGGCGATTTAAGTAAGGCTAATATCTTGCCTTCCAAGCGTGCCAAGCTATTTAAAAAATTTGGTGTAAAAGACTCTGCCGCTTAATGAATTACAAAATAAAAATGCGCCGATAAAGGCGCATTTTTTGATTAATTCTGCCTAGAACCAGTCGGCTTGCATATTCAGGCAAGTATCATCCAGATGCATCAGTAATTTGGCCTGATGTTCAATTTCAGGGAATTCCCAGCGAATAAAATATTGAGCTGCCTGAATTTTCCCTGCCAGAAAAGTCTGATCTTCTGCCTGCGAAGATGTGCCAAACTTGAGTTGAGCCTGATTCGCCATTTCCAGCCATAGCCAGGCTAGGATGGTCTTACCCATCATATCCAGATACAGGCCTGAATTGGCCAAAGCTTCGCTGACTTTGCCTTGATGCAAGGCCTGGCCTAAAATCTGTGTAGTCTTTTGCACAGTGGCAAGATGCTGTTTATAGATCTTTGCGAGTTCCACTATCTTAGGTTCATGAATCTCTGACAAGGTCTTCTGGATGCGCTGCATGAGCAGATTGAGCCCTTTGCCATTATGCTGCCAGAGTTTACGTCCCAGCAGATCCAGAGATTGAATGCCGTAAGTTCCTTCATGAATCGGATTGAGCCGGTTATCACGGTAACATTGCTCCACCGGATATTCACGAGTATAACCCGCGCCGCCCAGGACCTGAATAGCCAGATCATTGGCTTTCGGACCATAGGCAGAAGGGAAAGATTTGACCACCGGGGTGATGAGATCAAGCAGAATTGCACTATCTTCATCTTGAGCTGCCTGAAGTTCATCAATTAATCGGGCTGCAAATAAGCAAAGTGCCAGCGAACCTTCTACATATGACTTTTGCGCCAGTAGCATGCGTTTGACATCGGTATGTTCAATGATATTTACTGGTTTCGAGTCAGGTGTTTTTTCATGAACTGGCCGGCCTTGCGGACGGTTTTTAGCATAATCCAGAGATTCCAGATAGCCACGATAACCAATCATGGCTGCGCCCAGACCGACACCCACACGTGCTTCATTCATCATCTTGAACATATATTTTAAGCCATGACCGGGTTCACCAATTAAATAGCCTAAGCAATTATCATTTTCTCCAAAGCTTAAAACTGTAGATGTAGTACCTCGATAGCCCATTTTGTGCAGTAAGCCAGCCAGCTGTACATCATTAGCTTCACCGAGTGAACCATCCTCGTTGGTTTTGAATTTTGGTACGATAAACAGGGAAATTCCTTTCACGCCTTGCGGCGCATCCTGAATCCGCGCCAAGACCAGATGCACAATATTTTCGGTAATGTCCTGATCGCCACCCGAAATAAACATTTTCTGGCCTTTAATTTTATAAATTCCATCTGCCTGAGGAATGGCTTTAGTGTTCAGATCGCCCAAAGAGGAACCTACATTCGGCTCTGTCATGGCCATGGTGCCAGCAAAGCGGCCACTCAACATATGCGGTAGGAATATTTGCTTTTGTTTTGGGGAGGCAAAAGCCTGTATCAGGTTCGCCGCAGCGGCCGTTAGAAAAGAATAAGCCACGGTGGACGGATTGGCCGACATAAAATAAGCATTGCAGGCCATATTCACCAAAGTGGGCAGTTGCATGCCACCATCTGCATAATCATGCTGGGCGCAAAGCAGGCCGGCATCGGCAAACTGTTGCCAGGCTGTCTTCACTTCATCAATGGTTTTGACCTGTTTGCCATCAAAGTTCGGTTCTTGTTGATCAGCTTTGGCATTATGCGGCGCAAAATAATCAGTCGCGATACCTTTTGCCGTTTCCAGAATACTGTCGAAAGTATTTTTGTCATGATCCTGATAGCGTTGCAGTTTAGTCAGCGCTTCAAGTTTGAATACGTCATAAAGCTGGAAATGCAGATCTTTATCATTAATCAGTTGGGTCACGGTACTATCCTGAATGTGCAATCCTTGAGATAGCATCAAGACTAGCAGTTGCTTTTATTGAGGAGGATTGTCAATAATGACATGAATCGGGTGAAAAGTGACAATTAGTAAAGTATGCAACAGGTGGTGATTTTAGGCTTTCATGGGGCTCTGGCTTCGGCCATTACGGGTGTGGTCGATTTATTTACCATGGCTGGCGTAAGCTGGAACCGGATCCAGCAGCAGGACGTACAGCGCCTGTTTAAGGTGAGTATCGCCAGTCCGGAGGGACATCCGATTCGGTGTATCAATGGGCTGCAGTTGCAGGCACATTTTTCTTATCAAGAGATTCAAACTGCAGATATTCTGGTGGTACCGACCATCGCTGCACCGATTCAGGATGTATTGCAACAGAATCCAGAACTGATTCATTTTTTAAAATCTGCACATGCAGAGGCGACTTTAATTGCAGGAAACTGTACGGGGAATTTTTTTCTGGCAGAAGCAGGCATTTTAGATGACCGGATTGCAACAACACATTGGGGTTTTCAGGAAGTGTTTCGTTCACGCTATCCTAAGGTGAAACTGAATGCCGATCTGATGATTAGCCGGGATCAGAATATCTATTGTGCGGGTGGAGGCCTGGCTTGGTTTGACCTGGGTTTACATCTGATTGAGCGCTGGTATGGCTTTGAGGTGGCCATGCAATCGGCTAAATCTTTTGTAATTGATTACCGCCGTGATAGCCAGTTGTCTTATTCATTGCTGAATATTGGCCAGCCGCACCATGATGAACTGGTACAAAAAATCCAGAACTGGCTAGAGCAGCATTTTCATGAAGATTTTAGTTTGAACCAGCTGGCAGAGCAGTTTAATGTGACTGGCCGAACCCTGATTCGACGCTTTAAACAAGCCTTAGACATACCGCCCAATCAATATCTACAAGCGATCCGGATTGAAGCCGCACGTAAACGACTGGAAGAAACCGATCAAGCTGTGGATGTGATTATGCAAAATGTCGGCTATCAGGATCCAAGTTCATTCCGCCGTTTATTTCATAAAAAAACCGGTCTGACGCCGTTGGAATATCGGCGCCGGTTTAGTCGGCGCTTTTAAAAGCTTTTAATGAGAAGGCTGTACTTTTCCTGCTTTACGGCCATGCAGAAGGTAATACCAAACCAGGCAGCTCAGGGTGAGCAGCGCCGAGAACAGATAAAGCTGACGATAACCAATCTGATCCAGCAGCATACCCAGGAAATAAGGGCCAAAACCAAGACCGGCATCCAGGGCAATAAAGAAGGTTGAGGTAGCAAGCCCCATACGCTGCAATGTCGTACTTTTCACCGCAATGGTTTGACACACTGACTGGATATTACCAAAACCAAAACCAAGCAAGGCAGCACTGGCAAGTAACATCACAGAGTTTTGCGCCTGACTGAGGAGCAATATCCCCAGTGCCATAATCACAATGGCAGGATAGATAATGATATTTTCGCCTTTACGATCCATGAGCGGGCCGGTAAAAGGACGCGAAAGCAAAATGGCAAAGGCATACATTAAGAAAAAGAATGATGCTGCTTCGACCAGATTAATGTCTTTGGCATAAAAATGAATAAAGGACAATATGCCTGAATAAGAAGTAGCCACCAGCAGTACAATCAGTGCAATCGGTAGGGCATTCGGTTCAATATACTGGGCCAGTTTACTGGTGCTTTGCGAAGTAGAATCTGCTGACGAATGACCTGCCTTAAGGCGTGGTGGCTGGATGAACAAGCCACAAATCAGGCAGCTGAGCGCAACGATACTGGTAAAGATGAAAATTACCTGATAATTAAAATTTGTCATCAGCCAGATTCCGGCAAAGGGACCAATCGCTGTGCCGAGGGTGCTGCTCATGCTGAAATATCCAATTCCTTCACCACGTCGTGTGGCAGGAATGGTCTGTGCAATCACTGTACCCAGTACAGTAGAAGCCATACCCATCATAAAGCCATGTATCAGACGGATGCCTAGTAAAACTTCCAGCTTGGCCGGAATCATATACAGTCCGGAAAAGAGTAGGAAACCAGTCAGGCCAATGACAAGCGTATTTTTTAGGCCCAGACGATTCAGTAATTTTCCGATCAATAAGCGTCCGAATAGGGTGCCGACAATAAACAGACCTGATACCAGACCGGCTTGTGCAGTCGAAGCCCCTAGCTCAGCCACTGAGTAGCCGACAATCACAATCACCAGTAAGTAGAACACCAGAACCAGCTGGAAATTCACCAGACTGATCAGGATAAAATTGGGCGTCCATAAAGGCGCTTCTTGTTCTTGGCTCATTGAGGTCTGTCCTGAGATGAGGGATATAACTGCTGAATGAGTTGGATTAAGGTTTTTTTACTGCCTTCAAGATCATCTGATTCAACGTGCTCAAGCAACTGATCTTCAAATGCATCGATCTGTTTGGAACACATCGCAAAGGTCTCAATTCCTTGCTCACTCAACTTGAACAGCTTTTGACGTTTGTCTTCAGTTTCGAGTTGGGCAATCAGATCGAGTTCAACCAGTTGCTGAATCCGCTTAGTAATACCGGGCTTGGATACATTGAGATAACTGGAAATATCTGCCAGCGTGCATTGTTGCTTTGACTGGATGACGTATAACACCTGCCATAAGGAATAATTTAATTGAGATGACAACAAGATCGTATTGATCTCATCGCTCATCAGTCGTGCGCAGCGTAATAACAGCGTACGAAGTCGGGGAGATTCGGAAAACATATGGTTAGTTAACCTGGGTAACTAAATTTAGGCCTAATTTACGCCTGTTTTATCTAAAGCTCAAGAGGAGAGTTTTAAAAATTATTCAGAGTAATATTTTCTTTATCAGCAAGAGTTACATAGTTTAACCTGATTAAAAAATAATCAACAAAAGACTACATACTTTTTATAACAGCCACGCCTAAGCTAGCCATGTCACTAGAAAAATTCATGACTTAAAAATTGAAGGGCAAAGATGCCAAATAACAATGCATAGGTGAAGCTTATGACTCTGGGTTTAACTGCATTAGAGTTAGCACGAATACAGTTCGCCTTTACTGTATCTTTTCATATCATTTTTCCGGCAATTTCTATTGGCTTGGCCAGCTTTCTGGCCATTCTGGAATGGCGCTGGCTCAAAACCCAAAATCCGATTTTTCAGGATCTATTCAAATTCTGGGTGAAAATTTTCGCTGTGGCATTCGGGATGGGTGTCGTCTCTGGTGTGGTCATGAGCTACCAGTTTGGAACCAACTGGAGTGAGTTTTCCCGGGTGGCAGGCAGCGTGACTGGACCTTTATTGGCCTATGAAGTACTCACCGCTTTCTTTCTGGAAGCGGGCTTTCTGGGCATCATGTTATTTGGCTGGGGGCGAGTGGGACCAAAGGCGCACTTTTTCTCGACCTTGATGGTTGCGATAGGCACCTGTATTTCCATGTTCTGGATTCTATCGTCCAATAGCTGGATGCAGACCCCACAAGGCTTTGCGATTGAAAATGGCCTGATTGTGCCGCAAGATTGGCTTGCTATCGTGTTTAACCCATCTTTCCCTTATCGTCTGGCCCATATGGCCATGGCTGCCTTTCTGGTTTCCGCCTTACTGGTCGCTGCTACAGCCGCATGGCATCTGATCAAAGGCCGTCGTGATGCACTGGTCAAGACCTCATTTTCCATGGCGATGTGGCTGCTTCTAGTACTAGCACCTTTACAGGTCATCGTCGGTGATATGCACGGTATTAATACCCTTGAGCATCAGCCAGCAAAACTTGCAGCTATGGAAGGACACTGGGAAACCAATCATGATGAAGGCATGCCCTTATACCTCTTTGGTATTCCAGATATGGAAGCCGAAGAAACCAAATATGCAGTCGCAATTCCCAACTTGGGTAGCCTGATTTTAACCCACTCGATGGATGGCAAGGTTACGGGACTTAAAGACTTTGCACCTGAAGACCGGCCGAATTCGCTGGTGGTGTTCTGGAGTTTCCGAATTATGGTTGGACTCGGCGTGCTGATGTTGTTACTGGCATTATGGGGAGCGTGGGCACGTACCCGAGGCCGTTTTTATGAATCCCGTGCATTGCACCGATTCGCCTTGATTATGGGACCTTCTGGATTTATTGCCATGCTGGCGGGATGGTTTACCACAGAAGTCGGCCGTCAGCCTTGGGTGGTATACGGCATCATGCGTACCAAGGATGCATTGTCACCGGTTTCTGCTGAGCAGGTGGGGCTGACCCTAATTATTTTTGTAGTCGTCTACTGTGTGGTATTTGGTATCGGAATTTACTACATGTTGCGCCTGATGCACAAAGGCCCGGATTTTATTCATACCCGACCAGATCATGAATCAGATAGCGATGTAGTTCAGGCTTCACGCCGACCATTAAGTAGTATTCGCGAACGTATCGAAGAAGTTCCTGAACAACCGGATCAGGAGGATAAAAAATGATTGATTTATCATTAATCTGGATTGTGATTATTGGTTTGGGTGTATTGATTTATACTATTCTTGATGGTTTCGATCTGGGCATCGGCATCTTGTTTCC
Organism: Acinetobacter lwoffii; assembly: GCF_022809915.1. Classification (GTDB taxonomy): domain Bacteria; phylum Pseudomonadota; class Gammaproteobacteria; order Pseudomonadales; family Moraxellaceae; genus Acinetobacter; species Acinetobacter lwoffii_M. The sequence continues at coordinate 27,027 of NZ_JALGQY010000016.1, forward strand.
TTTCTTTCCGCATCAGGATGAACGTGATGTCATGATGAATACCGTGGCTCCGGTCTGGGATGGCAATGAAACCTGGATGGTATTGGGCGGTGCAGGATTGTTTGCAGCTTTCCCACTCGCTTACTCGACCGTACTCTCGGCGCTGTATATGCCAATTATTCTGATGGTGATTGCCTTGATTTTCCGCGGCGTGGCTTTTGAATTCCGCTTCAAGGCCAACCGCAGCAAACATTGGTGGGACAAAGCTTTTATCGGTGGTTCTGCAATCACCAGTTTCCTGCAAGGCATGATTTTAGGGGCTTATATTCAGGGCATTGAAACTCGAAATGGTGTTTATGTTGGTGGGGGGCTGGACTGGCTCACTCCATTCAGTATTTTCACCGGAATCAGTGTGGTGGTGCTCTATGCGGCATTGGGATGTGGCTGGCTGATCTATAAAACTGGAGATGACTTACAGGATCGAATGTTTAAACTGATGCCTAAGCTGATTATGGCCTTGCTGATCATATTGGGTGCTGTCAGTATTTATACGCCGTTGACTCATCCACAGATTGCCGAACGCTGGTTCAGTCAGCCACAATTTACCTATTTTATGCCAGTTCCAGTTCTGGTTCTGCTATTTACCTGGCTGGCCTTACGTGCCTGTAAAAGACGCAGTGAATTAGGCCCATTTACCTATATGCTTGTTCTGGTTTTCCTTGCCTATACCGGATTCTTGATAAGTTTATGGCCATATATTATTCCGCCAAGCGTAACAATCTGGCAGGCAGCAGCGCATGAAAATAGCCAGCTATTTGCCTTGATTGGAGCCTTGATCCTGATTCCAATTATTGTGATTTATACCGGTATGTCCTATTGGGTATTCCGGCATAAGGTCAGGGTCGGCGATGATGGCTATCATTAAGGAGTGGTCATGAAAGGCAAACAGGTATTATGGTTTGTAGGATTATGGCTGGCAGGATTTTTAACGCTGGCCCTGATTGCTGGCGCATTCCGCTTTCTGGTGCATTTGGCTTATTAAATTAGTAAAACTAAAAAAATGAAAAAAGTGATCTGAATGTCCTGATCACTTTTTATTATTTGCCATTTATCTTTGATAAAACCAAATTTACGATTTTACCTGTTTACGATACACACTTGGACGTACAGGACGAGTATGTTTCCAAAGGCCTTTTTTCTGTTTCTTAGCTTTATTTTGCAATTCCATCATATAGCGTAAATGGTTTTTATCCTTGATATATTCTTCATAGACCCACGCTGCACCACGTTTGACAATCTCTTCATTGATATTTTTGCGATAGCGGTAGACCACACCGACACAGCGGCCATAACGGTCAATATCGGTAATCTTGACCCGAACCATTTTATTATTCACCATGCTTTTGACCAGACGCTGCGATTCCTTGCCATAGGCTTGTGATGATTCAGGGGCATCGACAAAAGCAAAGCGCAATTTGGTCTCAGAGCGACGAATGTTAAAACGGTAGCAGGTGAGGGTATCACCATCACTTACGGCTTTTACACGGCACCAGTATTTTTTGCCTTTCTTAAAAGGGCGGAAAACATCTTTTAAATAAACTGTAATTTTATGCAGCAGATAATAAGAAAAACATAGCAATACTAAGCCCAGCACAATTTGCCAGGTGATGGAGAGATTTAACAAAGGCAAGATCCAAATCAGCAAAACCAGCTGTAAAATCACAGCTAAAAGTCGAGCCATTTTAGAGCAAAGCCAGTAGATCTACGGATTAAAAGCTAATCACTCAGTGTTTAGTTTTGTACCAGCTAAAATAGCCTAAGTATATTTTTCTGGCGAAAAGATGAATCTGCAACCATCTAAACTTATATATAAAATAGCCTAAGCAATTTAAATTTCTTTATAAATAGCCTAAGTAAAAATTTTATAAATTTCAGCTCTCAAAAATTGATGTCTCTTATTCTCGTGCAAAGCCTTATGCCAATATATCCCCATATTAATTTTCGGCAGTTCCACAGGGACTTCAAAAATATTTAGACTGGTAGCCAATTGTAAATGTACCAATACATTTTTAGGAATAGTCAGCATAGCTGTCTTTTGTTGTTCCAAAATTTGCAGAGCAGTTGAGTAATGCTGACAGCGTAAAAAAATCTGTCGTGAATATTGTTTACGGCTTAAATAAATATCCTCAACTAAAACGCCAGTACGGCGTGATGACACGCCAATATGAGGTGAGGCAAGATAAATCTGCTCATTCATTTCTGTTAATTGTGTACACACTACAAATTCATCTTGAACCAGACGCTCAAACTGGATTTTTTCAGCAATGTTTTGTTCCAGATCTATGACAAAATCGACCTGTTGAGAGGCGAGGTCTGCTGCTATATTTTTACGGTCCAGCTTCATGCTGCTAAGTTGAATTTCCAGATTGAGTTGTTGAAAGTGCTGAACCAGTCTGGGAAAGATCATTGGCTCAATTTCATCATGTACGGCAATTTTCAAACTCTGAATCATTTCCGGTCTGAAGTGCTGATGCTGTATTGAAATATTTTGAATCGCAAAAAGTGCATTCTTCAGCTCAGGATAGATCTGTTCCGCAAACGGCGTAGGTTGCATTTTGCTGCCAGTACGTACAAATAAATCATCCTGTAAATGCTGTCTTAAACGTTGTAAAGCATGACTGGCAGCAGACTGGCTAACTGATAAAATCTGTGCAGCTTTAGAAATACTGTTCTGCTCATAAATTGCCATAAAAAGCGGATAAAGGTTAATGTCGATACGATGAAAATTTCGCAGGTCCATGACTGTTTTAGAATGAATGCTATGCATAATAATGTATGGAGTAAAATCATTTTATTCATAATAGGTTTTGGGTTAAGGTGTTGTAAAGCGTATGAATTAGAATATTTAGAGGGATAAAGAGATGTTTGAGCTTTCAGCACGTGCACAAGATTATTTAAATAGAACCAAAAAATTTATTGCTGAGGAAATTGAACCAGTTGAAGCTGATTTCTGGCAGCAAGTTCATGAGTTGAACCAAGGCGGCGACTGGACCAAATGGCAATGGCCTGCAGAACTGGAAAGCTTAAAAGCCAAAGCCAAGGCAGCTGGCCTCTGGAATATGTTTCTCCCTTGTCCTGAACGTGGCCAGGGTTTATCGGTTCAGGAATATGCACATATTGCCGAACTTTCAGGTCGTAGCCTGATTGCACCAGTCGTATTTAACTGTAATGCGCCAGATAGCGGCAATATGGAAGTATTGTGGCGTTATGGTTCTGAAGAACAAAAACAAGAATGGCTGATGCCACTTTTAGAAGGAAAAATCCGTTCAGTCTTTTGTATGACTGAACCTGCAGTTGCATCCAGTGATGCCACCAATATGCAGGCAACGGCGATGGTGGAAGGTAATGAGATTGTTTTGAATGGCCGTAAATGGTGGTCATCAGGTCTGGGCGATCCTAACGCCAAAATCATTATTTTTATGGCACATACTCCAGATGAAACAAAAGACCGTCATCATCAGCATTCGATGGTTCTAGTTCCGGTAAATACCGCAGGGGTAAAAATTGAACGTATGCTGCCAGTGTTTGGTGACTACGATGCACCACATGGCCACGGCGAAGTCAGTTTTGAAAATGTCCGCGTTCCGGTAGCGAATTTTATTGGTGGCGCCGGTCAGGGTTTTGAAATTGCTCAAGGTCGTTTAGGACCAGGCCGTATTCATCATTGCATGCGCTGTATTGGTGCTGCGGAAAAATCCTTAGAGTTGATGATTGACCGTGGTATGAGCCGGACAGCATTTGGCAAAGAGATTTTAAAACTCGGCGGTAACTTGGAACGTGTCGCGGAAGCACGGGTTGCGATTGATCAGGCGCGTCTTTTGACCTTGTATGCCGCCTATAAAATGGATACTTTAGGGAATATGGCAGCATTGACTGAAATTTCTGCAATTAAAGTCGTTGCGCCAAGTGTGCTGGAAAAAGTTGTTGATATGGCCATCCAGATCCACGGCGGTGCTGGTGTTTCTCGGGATACACCATTAACCGGATTTTTTGCTCAGGCACGTGCCTTGCGTTTGGCTGATGGCCCGGACGAAGTGCATAAGGGCATGATTGCCAAACTGGAACTGGCAAAACGTGGCTACAGTACTCGTCGCAAAAAATAAGCTGGCTTTAACTAGAAAATTGCAACGTATTAAAAAATTTTAAGGAAAAATTATGGCGGTTATTGATGTAGGTGGAGCAGTTCGTGCAGGTGAAGAACTGGATGTACAAGCCATCACCAATTGGTTAATTCAGCAAAATGTGAATGTTGAAGGCCCTGTGCAAGTGACCCAATATTCAGGCGGAGCTTCAAACTGGACCTACCGTTTACAGTATGCCAATGCCGATTTAATTTTACGTCGTCCGCCACAAGGTACCAAAGCCAAATCAGCCCATGATATGGCACGTGAATATCATGTGCAGAAAGCCTTGGCTGAACATTATCCCGTCGTGCCTGAAATGGTCGCGCTTTGTCAGGATGAATCAGTGATTGGTTGTGATTTCTATGTGATGAAACGGCTTGAAGGAATTATTCCTCGCGCCAAAATGCCAGCTGAGCTGCAGCTTACTGAATCCGATATCCGGACTTTATGTATCAATGTGATTGATAAACTGATCGAATTGCATCAGGTGCCTTATCAAGGAACTGAACTTGAAAATCTCGGTAAGGGTGAAGGCTATTGTCGCCGTCAGGTCGAAGGCTGGGATGCCCGTTATGAAAAAGCCAAAACGCTTAATGTTCCATCGTTTAAATATGTGCGTAATTGGCTTAAAGATAATATTCCATCAGACTCTAAAACCTGTGTCATTCATAATGACTGGCGTTTTGATAATGTCATTTTAAATCCAGGTAATCCAACTGAAGTGATTGGCGTACTGGACTGGGAAATGGCGACACTCGGCGATCCGCTCATGGACCTAGGTTCTGCTTTAGCCTATTGGGTGGAAGATACTGACAATGCCATCTTTAAGGCAACACGCCGCCAGCCGACCAATCTAAAAGGTATGTTTACCCGTAAAGAAGTGGTGGATTACTACTTGGGAAAAACCGGCCTGCAACCGGAAAACTGGGCGTTTTATGAGGTGTTTGGAATTTTCCGCCTCGCGGTGATTGCCCAGCAGATCTATTATCGTTATTACCATAAACAGACTAATAATCCAGCGTTCAAGGATTTTTGGGTGGTGATTCATGCCTTGCATATTCGTGCCTTAAAACTGATTGGCAAGCAAAAACTGGAAGCCAATGAGATTGCACAAAAGTATGTGCTTAAATTTAAAGAGATAATGCCAAAATGACAACCATTTACTTGATCCGGCATGGCCAGGCCTCTTTTGGCGCAGAAAGTTATGACCAGCTTTCGCCCAACGGTGAGTTACAAGCAAAGCTTTTGGGCCACTATTTTGATGAAATTCTGAAAGAAGCACCTTATGTGGTGGCTGGCTCCATGCAACGCCATCAGCAGACGGCGCATTTATCTCTGGATGAATGTTTTCCGGAAAGCGAGATTTTGACCGATAGCGCCTGGAATGAGTTTAATCATCAGCAGGTATTTGCGCGTTATGAGCCGCGCTTTAATCAGCCTGAATTGCTCAAACAGGATGTCTCAGAACATGAAAATCCACGGGATTATCTGAGCAAGATTTTTAGCGGTGCAATTGCACGCTGGACTGGCGATGATTATCACCATGAATATGATGAATCTTGGCCAAGTTTCAAAGCACGCGTGGAAAGCGGCTTAGAAAATCTGTGTGACCAGTTGTCCAAAAGCCGACTACGCTATGCAGTAGTTTATACCTCAGGTGGGGTGATTTCTGTGGCTGTAGGCAAAATTTTGGGCCTTAGTCCGGAGAAAACCTTTGCTCTGAACTGGGCGATTACCAATACCAGTATCACGACACTACGTCTGGTGGGTAATGAACCGCAACTACTCAGTTTAAATGAACATCATTTTATTAAAGCACAGCGTCCAGACTTATTGACCTGGATTTAAAACCTAATACGCTAGAAAAATAAAGGAATAGGGTAAATACATGGCTAAAACAATTTTAATTACCGGTGCAAGTTCAGGGATCGGCGCCGGTATGACACGTGAATTTGCGAAAAAAGGCTATAACCTGGCGATTTGTGCACGTCGTTTGGAGCGTCTGGAAATCTTAAAGCAGGAACTGGAAAGCCAATATGGCATCAAAGTCATTGCCAAAACACTAGATGTCACCGATTACGATCAAGTGTTTGAAGTGTTTCGTGCTTTTAAAGAAGACTTTGGCACCATTGACCGAGTTATTGTGAATGCTGGTGTCGGTGAGGGCCGCCGGATTGGTAAAGGTAATTTTGCTATCAATAAAGCCACGGTTGAAACCAACTTTATTTCGGCATTAGCACAATGTGAAGCTGCAGTTGAAATCTTCCGTGTACAAAACTCTGGCCATCTGGTGATGATTTCATCTATGAGTGCAATGCGCGGTATGCCAAAACATTTAACGGCTTATGGTGCAAGTAAGGCCGGCGTGGCTCATTTAGCGGAAGGCATTCGAGCTGAATTGATCGATACGCCAATAAAAGTGACCACCATTTTCCCAGGATATATTCGTACTGAAATTAATGAAGGGGCAAAAAAGCTACCTTTTGAAGTAGATGAAAAAACTGGTTCGCGTTTATTGGCAGCAGAAATTGAAAAAGCACCAGTTAAGGCTTATGTGCCGAAATGGCCTTGGTTGCCACTCGGTCTAGCCATGAAAGTATTACCACTTAAACTGGTGAACAAGTTAGGTTAAAAGCGCTCTTAGATCTATAAAAAGAGAAGCTAGAGCGCTTCTCTTTTTATTTTTTATGACAAACTAAGAAAAATTTCTGAATCAGTATTTTTTTCTAAAAAATGTATAGCTTGAATTTACAAAAAAGCGAAATTTTATAAATCCTAATATATTGATTATTAAAATAAAGTTTTAAATTATCAAAAATTATATTTTTATTTTATTGATGAATTTGCAATTAAATCAATTACTTTTAAATTTTCGTTTCATGAGAAAGACCATCTTTTACTTTTCCTAATTTTCGCCAATTTTAAGAACTTTTCCAAACTGTCCAAAACTTAGACATACTCACTCTAAAAGTGGAAAGATAACTTCTCTTTTTTAGAATTTCCTTTAATGTACAACCGTTCATAAATTAAAGGTTGTCCATATGTCTACATCTGCGGATATGACTGACCAGCAGCGAATCTCCAAGGTCAGAAGTATCGTTACCCAGGCCGGGGAAGAGGTGCGTGCTCGTTATCCCATACTCAAACATCAGAACTTTATAGGTGCGAGTATTTTAGGCTTTGCCTGGGCAGGCATGATTGCATGCGCGGTAGCATATGGAACAGGTTATCTCTCAGCATGGTTTACCATTCCCTTGATTGCGATTTTTGCGTCATTGACCCATGAATTGGAACATGACCTGATTCATTATATGTATTTCAAAAAAACACCTTGGGCACATCATTTGATGTTAGCACTGGTCTGGTTGGCACGTCCAAACACCATCAGTCCGTGGGCACGTCGTCGTTTACATTTGCATCATCATAAATATTCAGGCACTGAACATGACCTGGAAGAACGTGGTATCAGTAATGGTATGCCTTGGGGCATTCGCCGAATTCTGGTCATTAGTGACCAGTTGATGTCAGTGTATCTGCGTCCATTTCAGATGTTTAAGATGATTCATCTTTTTCTGGAAAAACAGCCTGAAAAAGAACGTAAAATTGCCATGATTTCTCAGTTATTCGGCTTTTTACCTCTCAGCATTATTTACTATGGATTGTGCTACCTGTTTGTGGTCTTTCATGGTTTAAATGCAGTTTCACCGCTATTCGGTTATGAGATGCTCTGGTCGCAAGGCATTGTCGACGCGATGCCGATTGTAAATCTGCTGGCAGTCATCTGGGTGATTCCGAACTTTATCCGTTCTTTTAGCTTGCAGTTTGTCAGCTCAAATATGCATTACTATGGCGATATTGATCCACGTGATGTGATCAAACAAACCCAAGTGCTCAATCCATGGTGGATGGTTCCGTTCCAGTTATTCTGCTGTAATTTTGGTTCGACCCATGCGATTCATCATTTTGTGGTCAAAGAGCCATTTTATATCCGTCAACTGACGTCCAAAACGGCGCATAAAGTAATGAAAGAAGTGGGCGTGCGTTTTAATGATGTGGGAAATTTTAAGCGTATGAATCGCTGGAATGACTATAAAATCTAAGCTTTAATTTCCATAAGAAATCCCGTTTTTAAGCGGGATTTTTTTATATTTATCCTTGATGTTTTACCCAATGGCAAGATGTATAAGCCTATATATTTTGCAAGAATCCTATCTTAGTTAAATTTAGGTGAACATTCATTTAAAATGCCTGCTGAGGAAATAGTTCAAAAGAATAAACTCAGGTAAAATCAAGTATATCTTTATATAAATTAGCCCACTATGTTGCTGAAAGCCGCCACCATTGCCTTGATTCCTGCACTCGTCATTCAGGGTAATCGCGTCAAGAAAAATACCTTGAAGTTGCCTGAACCACAGGGAAAACGTCAAGGTCGAACCGGAATAGGCAAAAAACTTTCTCTGCTCATTTTAGGAGATTCCGCGGCGGCAGGGGTAGGAGTAGAACATCAGGATGACGCATTACTGGGTGCAATTCTGCATGAACTGAAAGATGACTTTGAAATTGACTGGAAATTACAGGCCAAAACAGGCGATACCAGCTCAAAAGTAATTCATGCTTTGGACCAAATAGAAGTCCAGCACTATGATGTAATCGTCACGTCGGTTGGCGTCAATGATGTGACCAAACTGATACCTGTCGAGGTTTGGATTCAGAAGCAGGAACAGCTTTATAGTAAAATTCAGCAAAAATTTAGTCCGAAACTGATCATTGCTGCCGGTGTGCCGCCAATGAATATGTTTCCGGCGCTACCGAATCCTTTAGCCTGGCTATTTGGCCAGTATGCTAAACAGATGAACCAGCAACTAGAAAATTTTGTGAATCAGCAAGTGAATATGCAATGGATTGAATACGATATTGAAAAGTATCGTGCCATGAATTTACAAATGGCTGCAGATGGTTTTCATCCGAGTAAGGAAGTTTATACACTTTGGGGACAAGAAGTAGCTGGCAAGATTCGGAAGACCTTCTAAAATAGTTGAAATCTCTCAATTTAGTTAATCCTATGTCCGATATTGAAACGCATCCGCTACCACCATTTTTACCGCCCAATGCCAAATTACTGATGTTGGGCAGCTTCCCGCCACCTGCAACGCGTTGGAAAATGAACTTTTATTATCCGAATTATCAGAATGATATGTGGCGGATTTTTGGACTGATTTTCTTTGAAAATAAAGATTACTTTTTGGACTTACCTAATAAAAAATTCCAAGAACAACTAATCCGGGATTTTTTAACAGAAACGGGGATTGCGATTTTTGATAGTGGCTATCAGATCCGGCGTTTAAAGGGCAATGCTTCAGACAAGTTTTTGGAAATAGTAGTACCTACCAATATTGAGCAACTGCTCAGCCAAATGCCGCAGTGCAATCATATTATGACCACAGGCGACAAGGCCACAGACACCATGATGCTGTCCATGCCTGAAGGGACTTTAAAGCCGAGTATTGGTCAGCCAAGTCAGGCCCATTTTGTCGGACGTGATCTGTATTTATATCGCATGCCTTCATCTTCTCGAGCATATCCGGTTTCTCTGGAGAAAAAAGCCGAAAGTTACCGGACAATGTTTGAACATGTGGGTCTGGTTTAATATTTAATCCAATAATCAGGTGAAAATAGTTAAAGAAGTTTCTGGGCTGCAGATAAGAAATAAACTTACTATTTGTAAGTTGGTGGCTTTATTTATTCATATTTGGATATTCGACCCAGCGATAGCTACTGATCTTAATCTCCCGCACATGATGAAAGCTTGACCAGATTAACTGGCTACCTTTGGTCCATTTTAAAGCTCGAATACGCGACTCCACCTGTTGTATTTCCTCAGGCGAGGCCGGACGTAAAGGACCAATTTCTCCATATAAGCGTACTCCTGGATAACGCTCAAATTTACCTTTCAACAGTGCATGAAACCAAAACAGTTTGCTACTGTTCACGGCTTGTATGCAGGCCAGTGGCTGATACTGTAAATTTTCACAGAACGTAGTCGAATAAGTATCAAAAAAGAAACCCGTGCTGGTCTTTTTGTTGAGGAATACGGTTCCGATCGGAGTAATGCTAGGAAAGCCTTTAGAGTTGACCGTTGCAATAGAGCAATGCATGGCAGCCCGTTGTGCATCATCGACCACCTGGCGAATCTGTTGCCATTCACTATCAGAAATCATGTCTTGATTCTCTTATTATTTTTTATAAATTTTATAACAAGTTACCCAGCTCGGCATTGCCTGAAAAAATTGAAGCTGAGGCAGTTTAATCAATTTTAAACGTTATTCAGATTATAAAAAAGAGCCATATGGGCTCTTTAAAAAAATGTAAAACTCGGCGATTAGCCATCGTATTCGACATAATCCCACAAATTTAAACGTGCTTTAATTTCCTGACGGATCTCGGGCAACATCGGCAAAAGAGTGCCATCAACCCATAAGCTCAACGCTTGGGCAGAAAGTACTTGCTGCTGTTCATCGACCAGTTGTGCACCTTTCAACATAATACCGGTCTCATCAGTGGCTTTGGTTTCTACACCTTTAAATAAAACCTGTAGTTCATAACCGCTATCCTGAATCAGCCATTCCAATTCGAGCTGAATATTTTCAGTGGATTTCAAAACCACTTGTCCCTCGACCGTATCGGAGTCGGACAGACAGTCATGTTCCACCCGAATTTTGGCCAAATACCATTCTTGCTGGGATAAATCATGGAGGGTTTTTACAGGCGTCAGAATATCACTGAACTTAAACTGACGGCTTAGATCAAAAAATTGCATGGGAGTGGAGGGCGAACAATCGCAAAATACGAGAAAAATGTAATTCTAAAGTAAGCGCAATAGACTGTAAAACCCTTTAAACGATGATTGGACTAAGTTAATTTAAGCGGTCATTCTCAAAATACTGGCTTTTCATGTCGTCGTAATTGTGAGGTCATTCTAATGTCATTACATTAACCATTCACCGGGAAATTTCGTCACCAGATTCATCATAAAACGCTGAAATTTTGTAGTTTCCGGATCATGTAAATGCTGAATACTACGGCCATCTTTTTGATGTTCCAGCCAAATCATTTCATTTTTTTCGTTCAGTTTAAGTTGATAAGCCACGCGTGGTAAGTACTGATCCATCGCACTGGTGATTTCCTTCTGAAAATCTTCCGATTCAATGACCAGACCGACTTCGGTATTCAGATAGGCTGAACGCGGATCAAAATTAAATGAACCGACAAACACCATGCCATCCAGATCAAAAAATTTGGCATGCAAACTGGAGCTATTTTTGTTTTTAGCCGGGATGATGTCTCCAGTCATAATTTCATACCAGGTCCGTTCCGGACGGACAATGTAGGGTTTAAATTCCCAGAGTTCGATGCCACTTTTCAATAATTGCTGACGATATTGCTGATAATAGGCATGCACCGCAGCCACATCATTGGCCTGAAAAGAGTTAGTCAGGATTCTGATTTTCACACCCTGTTGCGCACGGCGGGTTAAATAGTCGGCCCCTTTTTGCGTGGGAATAAAATATGAGGACACCAGTTCCAGATGTTTTTTTGGCTCACCCATTAATTCAAGCATATGGGTATAAATATAATCGCCATTTTTGGCATGAGGACGGGCTTTTGCGGGACTATCCGCAACAAAATAAGCCGGAGCCCAGTGCATCGGTTGTTTTTTTAAGTGTTGTTCGACTTGTTTCTCGGCAATACCCACCCGGCGTTTAAGTTCAGTTTCATCAACATCTTCACGTTCAAATTCAGTTCTGAGCCTTTTGAGCATTTCAGGATGGCCGGTATCATTCAAGACCTGTCGAACGTCATAACTCAGATCATCATTCCAGAAGTTAATAAAGGTCTGATTGGCATCTGTTACGCTTTGCCCCGCGAAGAATATATCCACATCGGTGAATTGAAAATCTTCACTGGCATCAAAATATTCACTGCTGATATTGCGGCCACCAGTCACGGCTGCAGTTCCGTCCGCAATGATTAATTTATTGTGCATGCGATGATTGACCTTTTTCATCCGGAAGCCATAATCCAGCGCACGTAAATGACGAAATTTATAGGGATTAAAAATCCGGACTTCAAAATTTGGATGTTGGCTGAGAGCAAGAAGCTTGTCATCAAGCTGGGTGCCATTTTGATCGTCAATCTGAACCCGCACTTTGACACCGCGATCGGCGGCTTTGAGTAATTGGGACAAGATCATATTGCCAATATAATCATCCTTCCAGATGTAATATTGCAGATCCAGATGATATTTGGCTTTGTTAATCAGATGCAGACGTGCTGCCATACTCATAAAGCCATCGTAGAGCGGCAAGAAAGCCGTTTTACCGCTATTGATCTGCTGTTTTGAAAGTTGATTGTCGATCCAGTGCGCCGGTCGAACCGGCGTGATTTTCGCTTCTTCAGCAGTGTTGGGAGCCAGTTCACAGCCAGAAAGCATGATGCTAAAAGTAAAAATGCTCAAACATACAAAGGGCGAAGGTTTAGTCATTGATGTTCCATTAATTATAGGATCTTTTATTCCTTATCTGGTGATGTTAATAGTTGAATCTCCGAATAGAAAGAGGTTCCTGTTAGTCATCTGTAAATCAGCAAAAAAAGGACAGTTTTACATGAAATCACGTGCAGCAGTTGCGTTTGGTCCAGGCCAGCCATTAGAAATTGTAGAAGTGGATGTTGCTCCACCAAAAGCAGGTGAAGTACTGGTAAAAATTAGCCATACAGGCGTGTGTCATACCGATGCATTTACCTTGTCTGGTGAAGATCCTGAAGGTGTATTTCCTGCAATCTTGGGTCATGAAGGTGCGGGTGTGGTCGTTGAAGTAGGTGAAGGGGTTACCAGCCTGAAACCGGGCGATCACGTGATTCCGCTTTATACTGCTGAGTGCGGTGAATGCTTGTTCTGTAAGTCAGGTAAGACCAACCTGTGTGTTGCTGTGCGTGCGACCCAAGGTAAAGGCGTCATGCCAGATGGTACGACCCGTTTCTCTTATAAGGGCGAGCCGATCTATCACTATATGGGTTGTTCAACTTTTTCAGAATATACCGTGGTTGCTGAAGTTTCTCTGGCAAAAATTAATCCTGAAGCCAACCATGAGCATGTTTGCCTGCTGGGCTGTGGTGTGACTACCGGTATTGGTGCAGTACATAACACCGCTAAAGTTCAGGAAGGTGACAGTGTTGCAGTATTTGGTTTAGGTGGTATCGGTCTTGCTGTAGTACAAGGCGCACGTCAGGCCAAAGCCGGCCGTATCATTGTGATTGATACCAATCCGGATAAATTTGAACTGGCGAAACAGTTTGGTGCGACAGATTTCCTGAATCCAAAAGACTATGATCAGCCGATTCAGCAAGTGATTGTCGAAATGACTGGTTGGGGTGTAGACCATTCATTCGAATGTATCGGCAATGTAGATGTGATGCGTTCAGCACTAGAATGTGCGCATCGTGGCTGGGGTCAGTCGGTGATTATTGGTGTTGCCGGAGCAGGTAAAGAAATTTCAACCCGTCCATTCCAGTTAGTCACAGGTCGTAAATGGATGGGTACTGCATTTGGTGGGGTAAAAGGTCGTTCACAATTGCCGGGAATGGTAGAGCAATCCATGAAAGGTGAAATTCAACTTGAGCCTTTTGTGACACATACCATGCCATTAGATCAGATCAATGAAGCTTTTGACTTGATGCATGAAGGTAAATCAATCCGTACGATCATTCATTTTGACTAAGCTTTTTCAATTTTAAAAAAGACCGGTATTAAACCGGTCTTTTTTATGCGGCTTTCACTTGATTCAGGATACATTAGTGCATGAAAGCCTCACAGAGAGTCACTGAAACAAAACACGCCTGCTAATGTCATTACATGCCAGATGCTTATATTAAATAGGACGTATGAAGATACGTGCTAAAACCATTTTAAAGAATAAGGATAAGCTCTATGTCGAATGATAATTTTGATCGTGATGTAATTAAGAATGCGCCTAAAGATGTCCGCGATGATTTAAATGCTGATCCAATTACGGGTGAACCTGGTGCTCATCCTGTGGGTACAGGTGTAGGTGCTGCAGGTGGTGCAGCTGCAGGTGCAGCTATTGGTGCTGCAGGCGGTCCAGTAGGTGTCGCTGTCGGTGGCGTTGTCGGTGCTGTTGTTGGTGGTCTGGCAGGTAAAGGTGTAGGCGAAGCTATAAATCCAACAGAAGAACAGGCTTACTGGCGTGATAATTCGATCAATACGCCATACTATTCAGATGCCCGTACTACCTATAGCGATCTGGATTATGACCGTGATTATGATACGGCCTACCGAGTCGGTTATGAAAACCGTGGTAGCTATGATGCCCATACCCGTTTTGAAGACGTAGAACCTGATTTGAGACTGAAATGGGAACAAATAAAAGGCGAATCACGTTTAAACTGGGAACAGGCTAAATTTGCAGTGCGTGATGCCTGGAATCGTGTTTCACGTTAATTTTTAATCTTTGGATTAAACTGAAGTTTCTTTGGTAAAACCCGCAATAGGTTTGTGGGTTTTACTAATTTTAGTGATACATATCACGGTTTGATTGATCGATAAATAAAAGTAGAAAAGTTAATAAATATTTTTTTATATTTAATGCTTGTCAAATGATCACAGAGCGCGTATTTTAATTTCAGAATCACATTTTATGAAAGACATAACATGTTAAAGCAACCTATCATTTCAAACGCATATTTTTATTTCTGGCAGTTTAGCTAATTGCCTGAATGCGTTTGGGCAATGAAAAGGTTGCCCACCAGTTTATACCTGATCGGCAACCCTGATCAGGTTTTTTTATGCCTTTCATTTTTTAAAATATTTTGGAGACAGCCATGACAAACTTTAACTATTCATATTTTAACAACTTTTATTGGTCTTATTTTAGTCAGCTAATGACACTCACAACACTTTCGATTAGACCCATAACGCTCAAATAAAAGTTTGGACTGATTGCCAGTCCCAGGATTAAAGTCATGAATACCCCAAATACATCACAACAACATCATGCTGAAAGCATTTTAATTTTACCTCAGCAGCTTAAGCAGCAATTGCCACTGTCTCCGCAATTGGCCAGCCAAGTCGCTGAACATCGTCAAATCATTCAAAATATATTAGAAGGCAAGGATCATCGTTTGATGGTGGTCACCGGCCCATGTTCCATTCATGATGAAGCTTCGGCGCTAGACTATGCAGAAAAATTAAAACAGCTTCAGTCACAGCTATCTGATCAGATTTTCCTGGTGATGCGTGCTTATATCGAAAAACCGCGGACTACCGTAGGCTGGAAAGGTTTCCTTTACGATCCAAATCTGGATGGTTCATCCAATATGCAATTGGGCTTGGAAAAATCTCGTGACTTATACCTAAAAATCATTGAAATGGGTCTGCCCATTGCCTCTGAAATTCTTAGCCCGATGGCAACTGCTTATTTCGATGACTTATTAGCTTGGGGTGCGATTGGCGCACGTACCAGCGAATCGCAAATTCATCGCGAAATTTCCAGCCATATGCCGTACAGCATCGGTTTCAAAAATGGTACTGACGGTTCGATCCAGATTGCATTAGATGCCATTCAGTCTGCCTCTCATCCTCATCAATTCCTGGGGATGAGCCAGTCTGGTTTACCATGCATTTTACACTCGCAAGGTAATCCTAAAGCACATTTGATTTTACGTGGCTCGAATAGCGGACCAAATTACCAATTGTCAGAAATTGAGAAAATCCGGGCCAAACATCAGATCGACTT
Source organism: Acinetobacter lwoffii (assembly GCF_022809915.1). Lineage (GTDB taxonomy): Bacteria > Pseudomonadota > Gammaproteobacteria > Pseudomonadales > Moraxellaceae > Acinetobacter > Acinetobacter lwoffii_M. Next base: position 43,000 of record NZ_JALGQY010000016.1, read on the forward strand.
ACCGGCATTGGTGATTGATTGCAGTCACGGCAATAGCGCAAAAAATCCACTCTTACAGCCACAGGTTTTACATACTATTGTGGCTGAAAGACTGAAAACCAATGTACGAGGTGTAATGTTGGAAAGTCATTTACTGGATGGTAACCAGAAAATTTCTGAGCAGATGCAGTATGGCCAGTCTGTTACTGATGGCTGTCTGGGCTGGGCTAAAACCGAACAGATGTTGTTAAATATGACTGACTCACTACGACTTGAAGGTTTGAAGCGTAGTGCTTAAAACTGAATGATGTCTTTCCTCAATTGATTGGGGAAAGACAGAATCCGATGAGGCTGATCAGCGGCATTTACTTAAATGCTTAAAGTAGCTCATCAGAGCATTTGAAAATAAAAATAATGATTAGAACGATTTTATAATATGAATAGCCATCTCTACTATTTCTATAAGATGAATTTATGAATGATTTTTTAACGGTAACAGGTTGGATTATAGGTGTAGTATCAATTGGTTATGCTTATCTTTCAGGTAAAAAAAGCGATGAAAAATTTTCTAGTATTCTTAACAAACTAGCTTCTCAGCCTATAGAGATTTTAGCTATTCTTAGCTCACCAAATGAAAATAAAGTAATAGAGCTATATGACTTTCAGAATAGAGTTAATGAACCCTATGTTCTATCTAAGTTTGATATAGATAATGATGGAGAGGATGAAATTTTCATACAATCAGGTGCAGGACCATATAGCTGTAAATTAGAAATATATAATTATATAAAAGATCCAGATGATCCTAGACAAAATAATGGACAGTAGTTGTTAGCACGACTGCTGGATACATATTCACTGATATAGATAATGATGGGATGCTAGAAATTATAACAAATGATAATTCTATTAAGGCAGATAAACCCTATGTCTTAGGTTTTAGAGATAGAGTGATTTTCAAATTTGTAGATAAAAAAATTAAAGAAATATCACGTTTAGAGCTGTATACAGAAGAAGAAATGACATCAAGATTAGAGGCGTTTGAAAAAGAGAATTTTAGTTAAGTTGAGGATATATAAATTAAATATATATTAAAGTTTTTCTAAAATTAACATAATACACCTTATGCGAAACTCAGTTTTTTATTTCATATAAATTATTAGGTTATACCGTATTGTAAAACCTAACTTAGATGAATTGGGTTTTTTTGATAATTTACGAAGTTCCACGCTTATTATTTGGGCAAAGTTCCACGATTTTATTCAATTTTCATAAACATTGTACTATTTTTCATAAGTCATTATTACATGTGGTAGAACCGAAATTGGTACATGAAAAATAGAGGAGTTGGTAATCATAAGAAAAAAATAACACTCTATATATCATAAATGATAAATAATGAGTCATCTGCGAGAATTCAACCTTTAAAATTACAATCCTATTTTTTTCGCAGAGTTGCTTTAAAAAGCTTGAATACTTCTACTTAATTTAATTTTTATTGAAGCACATCACACAAATATTTAAAAATATTTTCTTTATAAATCAAATATATTTGAGCATATTTATAAAACGCTGCACAATGAAATCAAAATATATTGGCATAAATCTAAGATCAAGATTTGTGCAGTTGTGCATTTCCGGGGGAAAGAAAATGTTCACGGCAGAACTGTTGGACGAAGCAAAAAAATTCATGCATCACATGCTGACCAAAGTGGTGGAATATGGTGGCTCAGATTTATTTATTACGGCTGATTTTCCACCGAGCATCAAACATCAAGGCTTAATGAAACCTTTTGGACAGCAGGAACTCACGGCTGAAAAAACCAAGCTGTTTGCCTACAGCCTGATGAATGATAAACAGCGTAAAGAATTTGAAAATGAACTTGAATGTAACTTTGCCATTACTGTACCTGGCGTCTCCCGTTTCCGGGTCAATGTGTTCCAGCAACAACTTAATGTCGGTATGGTAATTCGTACCATTACTGCAGAAATTCCAAATTTCCAGAAGCTGAAATTACCGGAATCGCTGAAACATGTGATTATGGAAAAACGCGGACTGGTGCTGGTGGTCGGAGGAACCGGTTCGGGTAAATCAACTTCACTCGCAGCGATGATTGACTACCGTAATGAAAATTCGGCCGGGCATATCATTACCGTAGAAGACCCGGTTGAATATGTGCACAAGCATAAAAAATCCATGATTACTCATCGTGAAGTCGGAGTGGACTGCCATTCCTGGCACAATGCGCTGAAAAATACTTTGCGTCAGGCGCCAGATGTGATTCTGATTGGGGAAATCCGCGATACTGAAACCATGGAACACGCAATTGCCTTTGCTGAAACCGGACATTTATGTCTGGGTACACTGCATTCCAATAATGCTAACCAGACTTTGGACCGGATTATTAACTTCTTCCCGGAAGAACGCCGTAATCAGTTATTAATGGATTTATCTTCGAATATGAAGGCGATCATTTCACAGCGTCTAATTCGTACTCAAGATGGTAAAGGCCGTCGGGCAGCGATTGAAATCATGCTGAATACACCACTGATTTCAGACCTGATTTTGAAAGGTGAATTCCACGAATTGAAAGCGATTATGGCGAAGTCGCGTCAACTGGGCATGCAGACTTTTGACCAGGCCTTATTTGACCTGTATAACCAAGGCGCCATTTCCTATGAAGAAGCTTTGCGTAATGCTGATTCTACCAATGAATTACGTTTGCAGATCAAGCTGAAAAGTAACCGCCAGGACACTACCGTAGCCACAGAGGCAACCCAATTCACCATAATGCAAGATCCAAAAGCGGAAGAGAAAGAAGCAGAGAATACTTCGGTGTCAGAATAAATATTTACTCAAAACATCACAGGCAGAATTTTCTGCCTGTTTTTATTTATTTTCTTTAGAAATAATCCACTCAATAAGAACTAGACAGTTTTGCGTTGCACCACCAGCTTAAAATAAACAATGCTGCTCAGGGTTAAAATGCCACACAGTATAAAAGCAAACTGATAACTGTAAGCTGCAATGATGGCACCAATCAGTAGTGAACCAATGGCAATCCCCAGATCATAAAAAGTATAAAAAGTTGAAGTTGCATAGCCAATTCGATGCTTGGGTGCACCCTGAATCGCCAAGGTTTGAATACATGGTTGTACACTACCAAAACCCACGCCAACCATGACCGCAGCCAGCATGAATCCCCATAAGGTCTGAATCTGGCTAAGTAAAAACAGGCCCAGACTAAAGGCCAGCAACGCCGGATAAATCACATATTGCGGGCCTTTACGATCATAAATCTTTCCGGTGATCGGCCGTAAGCTCATCATGGAAATCGCAAAAACCACAAAGAATAAACCTGCATAGGCCATTAAATCCTTGCTGGCTGCGAAGGGTGCGATAAAAGACATGATGCTCGCATAAGAAAAAGAAATCAGCATGGCCAATACTGCGACAGGCAGCACTTTCTTTTCCACAAAATCTGTCAGCTCAAGCGAGGTTTTCTTATTGGTATTTTTGATGATTTTTTCAGGCTCTTTGACCGGAATCAAAAAACAGAAGGCAAATCCGATAAAAACCAAGACGATCAATAGCATACTGACCTGAAAATAAGACCAGTATTCCATCAGGCTTATACCTATTAACGGACCTAAGACAATCCCCAGATTAACCGACATGACAAAATAGCCCATGCCTTCACCTTTACGCTGCTCCGGAATAAACTGGTTCACAACAGGCACGCAAACTGTGGTCAAGATACTGAACCAGATGCCATGTAAGAAACGGATGATAAACAGAATCGTGACTTGATCTGCCAACAGATAAGTAAGTGAAAACAGGCTAAAGAACACTTCAGAAATAATCAGGGTTCTACGTACCCCAAATTTTTCGATAATTAAACCGCTAAAAGGTCGCACAGCAATGGCAGACACCATAAACAAGGTCATGGCCAGCCCCGCCTGGGTCAGGTTGCCGCCTAATTCTTTTAAGATATAAATCGGCAAAATTGTAGTTTGTGCAAAATAGAAAATAAATAAAAACAGATTGTTGGCCAGACAAAGGATAAATGACTTGGTCCATAATAGCGCTGCAATGGCGTTCATGATTTTCCTAAAATGATATGCTGTAAGACGCTGGGTTCAGCATGGGAAATTATTGTTATAAATAAGCGCGACCTATTCAGGAGCGAAGCAGATATGAGCAAGACTTTAAGAAAAATAAGTGAAAAATACAATGATATTTCATGATAAATACATGAAATTTAATTTGAACTGGAAAATACAACGACTGATCTATAATAAAAAATCAGCCCGGAGGCTGATTATCTGAATCTTGGATCAGCTTAGAGTCCAGCTTCATATTCTGTGTTGGAGAGCAGTTTTTCGACATCGGCCATATTGTCCGGCTTGATTTTATAGATCCAGCCTTTGCCATATGGGTCATCATTAATGAAATCTGGATCATCTTCAAGATCAGGATTGATTTCAACCACTACACCAGACACTGGTGCATGAATATCGGAAGCTGTTTTTACTGATTCAACCACGCCAGCTTGTTCGCCCGCAGTAATATGTGAATCAAGATCTGGTGCTTCTACATAGACTAAATCGCCTAACGCATCCTGTGCATGGTCGGAAATACCGGTCACAACAAGATCACCCTCAATGCGCACCCATTCATGTGTACTTGCGTACTTTAATTCTGCAGGATGATTCATTGATAACTCCTTAAAAATCTTAAGATCATTTTTGACATGTTTTATACATTCTTTTTAAGCAAAACAAAAGGCTTATACTTCCTTATAAATAAGGATCTTTGCGCCAGTTGCTCGGGCTGCGACCACTCCAGCGTTTAAATGCCCTGCTAAAATTGGCGACATCACTATAACCCAGTTCATCGGCAATCTGTTCCAGAGTGAAATCTGTTCGGGATAATAACGAGGTGGCATGCCGGTAACGCACTTCATCGACCAGGGTAGAAAAGGAGGTGCCTTCGGCGGCGAGTTGACGTTTTAAGGTGCGGTCAGACATGTGCAAGCGATCCGCCACACTTTCAATACTGAGATAGTGTTGCTCAGCATGGGTCAATATATCCCGGACACGCATGGCAATCCGATGCCGTTCACCCAAGGCAGAAAGTTCCGTTTCACACTGGTTAATCGCAATCTGGCTGGCAATCGGATCGGCATGCACCAGCTTGTTCATCAGGTAGCTTTTATCAAAGCTCAGAATTAAATGCGGTTGTTCAAAACGGAACTGATGGGTGGGGAACTTCGCCATAAAGCGTTCAAAATCTTCCGGCTTTTTGAAATCGAAGTCGATTTCTCCTGTCGCATCAGTAACGCCTGTAATCGCTTTGGCCATACTGATCAGACCGATCATCAAGGCAATGGAAATTTCGGTGCGCAGAGGTTCAAGCTGAATATCGGTTTGCAACTGTACCGTGGCTTTGGCACCAAAAGTCGAGAAAAATAGTTGCAGGAAGGGTAAACGGAGTTGAATAAATCGGTTCGCCAGTACCAGCGCATCGGTAATATTATTCGCCGTCATAATGGCATAGCCAATAAAGCCATGAATCGAGATCCGCATCTGTGTGCCAAGATGATAACCTAAGGTCGGCTCTCCGGTCAGTTTCAGGGCATATTTGACCAGTTCATTGGCGACAGGAGTTGGAATACGAAAATCAGGATCTGCCAACTGTTCACTGGTCAGGCCAAAAGGTTGGAAAAGCGACTCATTGTTATAACCCCAGCGGGAAATGACATCGAGAAGCAAGAGACCGTAAACACCTGGAATTCCTTGGTCTTGGCGTGGAGCAATTGTTTTCATGCGCGATCCGTTGCACTCATTCAAATTTTTTTTATTTATAAATAGATATTGGCATGAAGCCACCAAATTTTTCATTAAAATTGTTGGACAAAATTTTGGCGATTGTGATTCTGCCACTGGCAGATTAGCCTGAATTCAGCATTAAAATCAATTTAAACCACATAATTTTATTGATGAAATTAAAATTATTTTATTGAATAAGTCGCATCCCAGCATCTGTTTGCTCAGGACAGGACGATTGGTCTAGTTTTATTAATTATTGAACAGGACTTCTTCAGAGAGCTTTCAGAACTCGAGAGTTATGTCATTTCATTAAAATACCAGATAGATGGCAACTTGCTGTTCATCTGTAGAGAAAATTTTACAAAGAAAGGTCTGGGCAAAGTTTTCCTTTTTCCAGACCTGTTCAATATTAAGGACGAGCAAATCATTAGAAGTTTTGAAATCTTCTAGAGATCATATTATTCATGATCTTTTAATGCTTTGACCTGTTGCTGAATCAGCATGCCGCCCGTTTGACGCTGCCAAAGCTGGGCATAGATGCCATTCAATGCTACCAGTTCATCATGCGTGCCTTGTTCGGCAATTCGACCCTGATCCAGCACAATCAGACGATCCATCTGGGCAATGGTAGACAGGCGATGAGCAATGGCAATCACGGTTTTACCCTGCATCAAGTCGTCCAGACTGTTTTGAATAGCGGCTTCGACTTCAGAATCCAGCGCACTGGTGGCTTCATCCAGAATCAGAATCGGCGCATCTTTCAGGAACACGCGGGCAATGGCAATCCGCTGACGCTGTCCACCGGAAAGTTTCACGCCACGTTCACCGACGTAGGCTTCATAGCCTTTTTTGCCACGCAAATCAGTCAGATTGGGAATAAACTCTTCCGCTTTGGCTTTACGCACAGCTTCAAACATTTCTTCATCAGTCGCATCCGGACGACCATATTTGATGTTTTCCGCGACAGTACGATGCAGCAACGAAGTATCTTGAGTCACTAATGCAATGTTCTTGCGCAAACTGTCCTGAGTCACATCGTCAATATCCTGGCCATCAATCAAGATACGACCCTGGTTGAGATGATAAAAGTGAAGCAACAGTTGAATCAGGGTAGATTTCCCTGCACCTGAACGGCCGACAATACCAATTTTTTCACCTGGGCGAATGGTCAGATTAAACTGATCAATCACGTTTTTATCATTATAGGCAAAGCTGACATTTTCGAATTTGATTTCACCGTGATTGAGCTGTAGCTCTTTGGCACCCGGTTTATCTTCAATGGCAATTTTGCGGCCTAAAGTTTTCATACCATCCTGAATGGTACCGACATTTTCAAACAGGGCAGAGGTCTGCCACATCATAAATTCGGCGATACTGTTCAGTTTCAGTACCATTGCTGTAGTTGCTGCAATAATGCCCAGCTCGGCCTGACCTTCCATCCACAGCCAGATCGCGGTACCCAGTACGCCGCCGTATAACACTACACTTAAGAGTAAGATGCTAATCTCGTATTGAGCACCCAGACGCATCTGTTTATATACCGTGACCATAAATTCCTGCATCGAAGTCTTGGCATACTGGCTTTCACGGCCGGCATGAGCAAACAGCTTCACGGTCTGGATATTGGTATAGGCATCCGTAATACGCCCGGTCATGACGGCACGGGCATCCGCTTGAGCATTGGAAATTTTGCTCAAACGTGGAATGAAATAACACGCTGCACAGATAAACAAGGCTAGCCAGACCATCAATGGAATGATCAGCAAGGGTGAAATCGCACCCAAAACAATATTGATGGTGATGAAATAAATCAGCACATAAGCCAGCATGTCACCCAGAATGACCCAGAATTCGCGTACTGCCAGAGCGGTTTGCATAACTTTGGCCGATAATCGTCCGGCAAAATCATTGTGGAAAAAATCCAGGCTTTGTTTCATGAGCAGATTATGAAAGCGCCAGCGTAAACGCATCGGGAAATTGCTATACAAAATCTGATGCTTAATTAGGGATTGGGCGCTAGCGAAAAAAATATTGGCCAGAAGAACAATACTCAGTAAGGTTAAATTGCTAGCATGCTGTTCCAGAAAAGTATCGGGCTGGCTTTTACTGAGCCAGTTCACCAGCTCACCAATTTTTGAATACAGTAAGGCTTCGAAGCTGGCAGCACCGGCGGTACACAGCACCAGAATCAGTAAATAACGGCGGACTCCATAGGCTGCCTGCCAGACAAATGGAAAAAACTTGGTCGGTAAAGGTTGGTTCAGATTTTTGGTGGGATAGGGGTCAACCAGTCTTTCAAGCCATCGAAACATTATAGTACTCTTATCATGCATTTTGCTTTTCGGGAATTATAAAGGATTCTGTTTTTTTAAGCCCGTAATTGGGTGAAATTGCCACAAAATGATTCACTCAATTAAAACTTGGATTATAAAAATTAAACTAAAGCCAGATTTATGCCAGTCAGGATCTAAACAGATGAGGAAATAAAAAAGCCTGAAATGCAGCAGCACCTCAGGCTTGAGATTGGATGACTTGTGTTTAAGTAATAATAGAAGACGGTTGAGTAAATGCTTCCTTTAAATCAAGACCTGAAGGCGCTTGATACACTTTTAAACCAAATTCCGGAATAATCGCCAGCAGATGATCCATGATATCAGACTGGATATTTTCATACTCCACCCAGGCGGTGGTATTGGTAAAGGCATAAATCTCTAGCGGTAAACCCTCACTGGTTGGCTGCAATTGGCGCACCATCAGGGAATGATTTTTACTAATGCCCGAATGCTGTTGCAGATAAAACTCTACATAAGCACGAAAGGTTCCTAAATTGGTAAGACGGCGCTGGTTATATTGCGAATGATGGCTCAGTTGCAGGTTAAATTGTTCCAGTTCCTCTGATTTGGTATTCAGGTATTGATCCAGCAAAATAAAATTTTTCAGCTTATTCTGTTCTTCAGCCGACATAAAATGTACGCTGCTTTGATCAATATGAATCGAGCGCTTGATCCGGCGCGCACCGGCTTCCTGCATGCCACGCCAGTTTTTAAAGGTATCCGTCACCAGTTTATTGGTCGGAATCGTGGTCACCGTTTTATCAAAGTTCTGTACCGTAATGGTATGTAATGACATATCAATGACATCGCCGTCCGCATTCAGCGAGGGCATTTCGATCCAGTCGCCAATCCGCACCATGTCATAAGATGAAATCTGCACTGACGCCACCAGTGACAAAATGGTATTTTGAAAGACCAGCATCAACACCGCGGCCATGGCACCGAAGCCAGCCAGCAAGGTAAAGACATCCTTTTTCAGGAAAGTGCCGAGAATCATCAGGCCACAGACAATAAAGATAATCAGCTTAACCAGCTGCAAATAACCTTTAATCGGTTTGTTACGTGACTTGGGATTACGCTGATAGACCAGGTTAAAAATATTCAGTAATTCACCAAGAGCCAGGGCAATCGTCAGGAAGATAAAAGCCTGTGCACCCATTTGCACAAAGGACTCAACCTTGTCAGATAAATGCGGTACCGTGGTAATCCCGTTCATGATCACCACTGCCGGAACAATATTGGCAATCCGGCGAATTACGCTATGCTCAGCAAAAATCTGATTATTGGCAAAAGGCATTCTGGAAATCAGTTGACGTATTCCGCGTACCACAATCTGTTTGGCAAATAGATTGGCAAGAATCGCCAGTAAAATCACAATACTCAGTGAAGATAGCATTTCCAGCCATGGGTACTGATTTGCCCATTCTTGAATATTCCGAATAAAATTAAACTGTTCCAAACGATCTTTCTCTTCAATCAAAAATTTAGATCAAGTTTATAGGTTTGGATCAGATTTTTTAATATTGGATAACTTTTTAAAACATATCTATTGGTGCAAATCGTTCAATAAAAGTGCCTACAAATAAAAAACCGGCGACTTCGCCGGTTTATGATCTTCGATATTTCAGTAATGATATCGCGATGCTTACCACATCAAGTCATCAGGAATAACATAAGCTGCATATGGATCTTCTTCATCGGTGGTTTCTTCATTTTTCTCTGAATTATTCACAATGATAAAGCCCTGCATTTTCGCATTGATACGCTCTGCCAGAGCTTTAGGCAAGAAAGCATAGCTGTCATTTTCACGTGCAATCACCAGACTGCCTGCCACCAGTGCATTATAGATCTGTTGGTTTAAATAGACCTTTTTAATTTTGCTGTCATCAATAAACTGATACACCGCATCGCCGTCAGTATCACGGATTTTGTGCTGACTAATCATTTGCATGATTGCGGCTTTCAGTTCTTTTTCCTGCAAAGCTGCTTTTTTCTCTTGCTCAATCGCCTGATCTTTAGCCATTTTCTGCTGTTTGTCTTGTTCAATCTTGGCCTTGATTTCAGCCTCGGTACCGTCACCGGTGCGTTTTTCATGCACAGCCTGTTTAGACAGTTTTTTGGCTTTTTTATTATCGACCAATCCTGCCTTTAACAATTGTGCCTGCAATGCATTTTTAACCATGAGAATGTCCAGATATTAGTCGTGTTGATGTCGATAACGTAAATAAATCACCCAATACGTGAGACTGAGAACCAGACTCAGCACTGCCGGGATCAGGAATGCATTTAATTTTAAATAAGGATATAGCCAGCTGGCAAGAATGCCACCGCTTAAAAAACCGAGCAAAATAAGCAGATGCAAAACCACGCGTCGTGATTCTACTTCTAAACCGCGCAAACGGTAGCCCATCGCCAAGCCGAGGTCTGTCAGTACGCCAGACAAATGCGTGGTGCGAATGATGGCACCTTTATAGTGGCTAACCATGGCATTTTGCACACCCATGGCAACACAGGCCCATAACAAGGCGTAGCGCGGGAAATAGGGCAATAATAACCAGCAGATCAAAATAAAAATAGCCACCAGGCTTAAAGGGTAACCATAAAGCTGCCCCAGGCGAAAGTGACTATTTCCAAGAATCAGTCCGCTATAGGATGAACCAATGACATAGCAGAGTGTGACCAAAAAGAGATACAACATCTGTTCTGGTTGCCAGTTCAGTAGGGCCATAGCCAGCATGCTGACATTGCCGGTCATATGTGAAACAGACTGGTGCAGTACCGTCACCAGACCCAAGACGTTAATCATGCCGGCATTGACGGCAAGAAAAAACGCCCCTAATTGTACCCAGGTAGGTAAACGCTGTAATGGCATAACAACATCATTGGCTAAACATATTGATTAATCAATATAAAATCAATTTGATGCGCGGTCTACTGCTGTAGTAAATAAAACATCGGTCGATGAGTTTAGCGCGGTTTCAGTAGAATCCTGCAATACGCTAATGACCATACCAATTGCAACGACTTGCATGGCAATATCCGAAGAAATCCCAAACAGGCCACATGCAACTGGAATCAGTAACAATGAACCTCCTGCAACCCCTGAAGCGCCACATGCCGAAACGGTTGCCACCACAGAAAGAATGAGCATAGTGCTGAAATCGACGCTAATCCCCAAAGTATTTACAGCCGCCAATGACAATACAGTAATGGTCACAGAAGCACCTGCCATGTTGATCGTAGCACCCAAAGGAATTGCGATACTTGAAGTTGATTCCTTGACGCCCAGACGTTTTGCCAAGTCCAGATTGACTGGAATATTGGCTGCCGAACTACGGGTAAAGAAAGCGGTAATGCCACTTTCGCGCAAGCAAGTGAATACCAGTGGATACGGGTTGTTGCGTGTCATTAAGGCAACCAGAAGCGGATTAATTACCAGTGCAACGAAAACCATCGTTCCGAGCAACACAGCAAGTAAATGTACGTAACTGGTCAGCGTATCCAGACCAGATTCAGCAAAAGTCACTGCAACCAGACCAAAAATACCCAAAGGTGCAAAGCTGATCACTAAACGAATCACATAGTTCACTGCAAAGGCGGCATCATTCAAAAGTGTCTTGGTGCTATCCGATGCATGACGGAAAGCGATGCCTAATGCCACTGACCAGGCCAGAATACCAATAAAGTTTGCTTCAGCAATCGCAACGACCGGATTGGTAACAAAACTGAGCAGTAAATTCTTCAAGATTTCTACCAGACTGCCAGGTGGCTGTAATTCAGCTTGTGCAGCGATATCCAGAAACAGCGTACTTGGAAATAAGATGCTCGACACCACAGCGCTCAGTGCAGCAAGGAACATACCCACTGCATACATGATCATAATCGGTTTGATGGGGGTGTTGGATTGACCCACTTTAAAATTCGCGATAGAAGCTAAAACTAAAATGAAAACCAGAATCGGTGCAACAGACTTCAAGGCTTTAATAAACAGGTCGCCCAATAGGCTTAATGAGGGAGTAGCTTCGGGAAATACCACAGCCACACCCACACCTAAAATAATGGCGATGATGATTCGAGAGACTAAGCTCATGCGCATAAGGGCAGAAAACATAAGGTTGCCTTGTGAAAATTACGAGGGCTAAATTTGGGAAAAAGTTGCGCTATTTTATACTTAATTTAAACAAGGCTTAAAATATATTTTCATATAAAAACCAAGATATTGATATTATTGATGTATTCTAAAATTAACGGGTTTAAAACATTGCTTATATTGAAGAAAAACTTCCTAAAAGGATTAATAAATCATCACTTTTAAAATTATATTTATGAAATAAATATCAAAGTTAAAGAGATAAATTCAAATTATATTTGAAAATTTAGAAAAGGCTCACTTATGGCCGGTTGGAATCTCCGGCCATAATTTAAGTATCTGCTGTCCTAAATCGTATAGTCTTTATGCTGCTCAAAGATTTCTGGAGCCAAGTCCCGAATTGCCTGAAAATGAGTCAGATAAATGTGGCCACTCAGATGAATCATCAGCTTCGAGGCTTGTAGCTTGTCCATCACCGGGCCTTTCACTTCGGCAAAATGCAGTCGAATGTTCAGTTTGGCCAATTCCGCATTTAAATCTTCCAGCATTTCCAAGGCACTCAGATCAATCGCACTGATGCTGGAACAGTTGATGATCACATGTTGTAGCTGGTCATTCAGGCTGATCTCATTGATCAGATAACCTTTGAAGCTATTGGCATTCAGAAACGTCAGATTCTCATCAATCCGCAGTGACAGCACCCGATCGGAGGTACTGACCTGATGACGCTGAATATTGCGAAAATGCTGGGTTCCTTCCACCAGACCGACAACCGCAATATGCGGCCGGCTGATTCGCCATACCATCAGCACAAAGGTCGACACGATCCCAATAATCAAACCGGTGGAAATATCAATCAGCACCACGCCGAGAAAAGTAATCCACATGGCAAGGCCATCTGCCTTGGAATAGCGCCAAGCATCAACAAATGGCTGGAAATCAACCAACTTCCAGATGGAAACAATAATCGTCGCGGCCAGAATGGTCAGCGGCAGATCTTCAAAAAATCCGGTAAAGAATAGGCTCACGAAAATAATCAGAATCGAGGATAAAACACCGGCCATAGGTGATTTGGCACCGGCATCGGCATTCACCACCGTCCGCGACAGGCTGCCCGTCACAGGAAAAGCTGAACTCACGCCTGCACTGATATTGGCCAGACCGAGCGCAATCAGTTCCTGATTACTGTTTAAATGACTGCGGTGCTGCAAGGCCGTCGCTTGAGCAATCGATAGTGACTCCACAAAACTGATCATGGCGATCATGCTGGCACCCGGTAACAAGGTCATCACCAATTCCCAGTTCCAGCGTGGAAAAGACAAGGGTGGAAAACCGGAAGGAATTGCACCGACCGTCTTAATACCCTGAAGCTTTAAATCCAGAAAGACAATCGCTGCAATGCCGAGACATACCAGAATCAGGGGCACTGCACGTACCAGAAAATCTGTAGAGCCGATCCGGCTTTGTACCGCCTGAGATTTTAATAACTTGGGCAAATAGATTAGCAGACCGATAGAGAGCAGGCCGAAAATCAGGCTCGGCACGTGCAGCAACGGGAAATATTGCAGCAAACTGCTGACAAACTCCGGAAGATTATTGGCTTTTAAAGGAAGATCGACCAAAAACTTTAACTGCCCAAACGCAATCAATAAGGCAGAGGCAATAATAAAGCTTTGAATCACGGGATGACTGATCAACTGGATCAGAAAACCAAAACGGAATAATCCCAAAAGCAGGGAAATAATCCCGACCATCAGTGCCAATAAGGTCGCAGCTTCGATATAGACCGGTGAGCCGACTTCAAAAAGTGGATTGAGCGTAGCAAAAGTCATCATGGAAATGATGGCTACCGGGCCAATCGATAAAGTCGAACTCCCACCGAGCAGGGCATAAATGATCATCGGCAGGATGCTCGCATATAAACCCATGATCGGCGGCAATCCTGCCAGCATGGCATAGGCCATCCCTTGAGGCACCAGCATTGCCACCACAATCAGGGCAGCCAGCACATCAGACTTAAATTTGACCGGCGTGTAGTGGCTTAACCATGCCCAGGCAGGCAGTCTATGCAGAAGTTTAGACTTGGAATTTTGCATAAAAAGGTCTAAATCACAAATATAGATATATTATGCACAAATTCTGCTAAGAAGTCTTAGCTGATCTAGATTCTTGATGAATCATGTTTAAAATGAAACATCTGGGTCAGTCGTAGATCATTTAAAAACCTCTATGTCGTGATCTTAGTGGTGTAGAACGACCTCAATAAGAGTTTAAAGAAACTTATCTTGATGACTGAAAAAAGAAAGATTCTTTATTTAGCTGGATTGCCACAATACAATTGATAAAGGGTATTTAAGACCACAATCAAATTTTGATCTTTAATTGAATAATAAATCTGTTTACCATCGCGTCGGGTATCTACTACATCACTTTTACGCAGCATCATGAGCTGCTGAGAAAGAGTGGGTTGTTTAATCTGGGTAATTTCCTCAATTTGCGAAACGTTTAATTCTGCTTGAGAAAGATGACATAAAATGAGAAGACGGTCGGTATTGGCCAGAGATTTTAAAATGCCGACGACCTGTTCTGCTGAATCGCGCATAGTCGTGATTTCAAAATCGGTTTTCATTCAATATGTCCATTATAAAGTTACAGCCCGCTAATTATACGGGTCTTAGCCCGTAATACCTTGCTAAAAACAGTTAAGTTTTATGGTTTTTAATGAATTGAATTATCAATTAAAATTATATTTTAAATATTGATAGATAAGATAAATTTATTGCATAGTGCAGAAAGTATTTTAGTTCACATTCGTGCAATGAAGTGCAAGTTTCATCAAACATCTACAAAGCAAAAAAATGCTTGTATGATGTTTATGCGACTTGAACCAATAACATCAGGGATATCATCATGAGTACAGATTCAGCTTTTCCAACACCGAATAATTTAGGTATAGCGGTTTATAGTAATAATGCAGACGCGATTGGAAATACACCGCTTGTTCGTATTAATCGTGTGATTTCCGCTCCGGCCACGGTACTTGCGAAAATTGAAAGCCGTAATCCGGCATTCTCAGTCAAGTGTCGTATTGGTGCCGCGTTGATTAATGATGCTGAAAAATCTGGCAAGCTCAAATCCGGTATGCATATTGTCGAGCCAACCAGCGGCAATACCGGTATTGCATTGGCTTTTGTTGCGGCAGCCAAAGGTTATGACATTACTTTGACCATGCCTTCAAGCATGAGTATTGAACGCCGTAAGGTGGTGAAAGCATTGGGTGCCAATCTGATATTGACTGATCCGGCCAAAGGCATGAAGGGCGCGATTGAAGAAGCACAACGTCTAGTCAATGAAAATCCTGAACTGTACTACCTGCCACAACAGTTTGAAAATCCGGCCAATCCTAAAATTCATGAAGAAACCACGGGCCCAGAAATCTGGGAGGCGACTGCGGGCAATGTCGATATTCTGGTCGCAGGTGTCGGAACGGGTGGAACCATTACTGGTATTTCACGCTACTTTGAAAAGGTAAAAAATAAGCCTTTATATTCAGTGGCGGTGGAACCCGCTGAGTCTGCGATTATTGGTCAGGCCAAACGTGGTGAAGACATTACACCTGGACCACACAAAATTCAGGGGATTGGTGCCAACTTCATTCCAGGCAATCTGGACCTAGAACTCGTTGATGAAGTGATTGCCATTAATAGCGCAGATGCAGTCGAGTGGGCACGTAAAACGGCAGCTCAGGAAGGTATCCTGGTCGGTATTTCAAGTGGCGCGGCTATGGCAGCCGCGGCACAATTGGCGGCTCGCCCTGAAAATGCCGGTAAAAATATTGTGGTGATTTTGCCAGACGGTGGTGAACGTTACCTGTCTTCGATCTTGTTTGAAGATATTTCTGCCGAATAACATTGATGCATTTTATATTTTAAATACTGCCATACAAGCCCGAAGTCATCTTCGGGCTTTTTTATTGGGTAATTTTAAATCGCAGCAGGACGCTGCATTATTTTTAAAATAGTCAGATGAAGGACTTGACCTTACCATGATGGGAATGTTTAAGCTATAAGCTCAACAGTGAGTTGAGGCATGGAGATGGGTATGGCAGAACAAGATAGCAACCGCTTATATGAGCAGCAGGTGCAGATTGGCGGTATGACCTGTGCCTCCTGTGTCGCTCGCGTGGAAAAAGCCTTGAAAAAAATTGAAGGCGTGGTCGAGGCGTCTGTCAATCTATCGACTGAAAAAGCTTTTATTAAAAGCCAGCAGCCGATTGCTGCCGCTGCGCTGGTTCAAGCAATTGAAAAATCCGGTTTCGATGTACCGACGCAACAGTTTGATTTGAACATTGAAGGCATGACCTGTGCATCCTGTGTGGCTCGCGTAGAAAAAGCCCTAAAAAAAGTGGAGGGCGTGCTGGATGCACAAGTGAATCTGGCCACTGAAAAGGCGCATGTGAGTGCGATTAATTCCGTACCATTGTCCAAGCTGACTCAAGCCGTACAAAAAGCCGGTTTTGATATTCAGAGCGACCGGATTGAACTGACGATTGAAGGCATGACTTGCGCTTCATGTGTGGCACGTGTGGAAAAAGCTTTATTAAAAGTAGAAGGTGTCAGCGAAGCACAGGTCAATCTGGCCACCGAAACTGCCTGGGTGAAGGCCTCGCATGCCCAGATTCCGGCCTTGATTGCTGAGGTGGAGAAAGCCGGTTATCAGGCCACCATAAAATCTGGTAGGGATATGTCGACAGATAGCCATGATGCTTTTCAGGAAAAGAAAGCCAATGAAACGGCACAACTGAAACGAGATTTATGGCTTGCAGTCATTCTGACAGCACCTGTATTTATTCTGGAAATGGGCTCGCATCTGATTCCGGCATTTCATCATTTTATTGCCCATACGCTGGGAACCCAGAACAGCTGGTATCTGCAGTTTGTACTGACCACTTTGGTGCTGATTATTCCGGGACGGCGTTTTTATCAGCATGGGATTCCGGCACTATTGCGTCTGGCACCGGATATGAACTCGCTGGTGGCCGTTGGAACCATTGCCGCATATGGCTTTTCCTGTATTGCGACCTTTTTTCCGGAGCTGTTACCGCAGTCCACTGTGCATGTGTATTTTGAAGCGGCCGCCGTTATTGTCGCGCTGATTTTACTGGGGCGTTATCTGGAAGCCAAAGCCAAAGGTAAAACCTCGGAAGCGATTCAGTATCTAGTCGGCTTGCAACCGAAAACGGCACGGGTAGAACAGAATGATCACTGGGTTGATCTGGCAATTTCCGATGTGCAACAAGGAATGTTGATTGAAATTCGTCCGGGTGAAAAAGTCGCTGTCGATGGTGAAGTGGTTGCCGGACAAAGTTATATTGATGAAGCGATGATTAGCGGTGAACCTTTGCCTGTGGCCAAACAGGCTGGCGATCAGGTGGTCGGCGGTACAGTAAACCAGAACGGAACCTTGAAAATCAAGGCCACTGCGGTCGGACAGGATTCGGTACTGGCGCAGATTATTCAGATGGTAGAACAGGCACAAGGCTCAAAACTGCCAATTCAGGCCGTGGTCGATAAAGTGACTTTATGGTTTGTGCCGGCTGTTATGGCACTGGCGGCCCTGACCTTTATGGTCTGGTTCCTGTTTGGGCCTGAGCCGAATCTGACCTATGCATTGGTAAATGCAGTCGCCGTACTGATTATTGCCTGTCCATGTGCGATGGGACTGGCGACTCCTACCTCAATTATGGTCGGAACTGGCCGTGCAGCAGAACTGGGCGTGCTATTCCGTAAGGGCGAAGCATTGCAGTTATTGCAGCAAACCAAAGTCGTCGCGCTGGATAAAACTGGAACCTTGACTGAAGGAAAACCGCTTCTGACCGACTTTGAAGTTACAGCAGATTTTAATCAGCAAGAGGTATTACAGCTAGTCGCTTCAGTGGAGGCTAAATCTGAACATCCGATTGCCCACGCTATTGTTCAGGCTGCCCGTGAGCAAGAACTGCAACTGAGTGAAGTGACGGATTTTGATTCGATTACCGGTGCTGGGGTCAAAGCACAGGTGTCCGGTCAGCAGTTGCATATTGGTGCAGAACGTTTGATGCAGGACTTGGGCTTAAATGTCGATCTGTTTAGAGACACTGCACAAAAGCTCGGTGATCAGGGCCGCAGTCCTTTATATGTAGCGATTAATCAAAAGCTGGCTGCAATTATTGCCGTAGCCGATCCGATTAAACCGACCACTTATAGCGCGATTCAGGCCTTGCATGACCAAGGCCTCAAAGTGGCGATGATTACTGGTGATCATCAGCATACCGCACAGGCGATCGCCAAACAGTTGAAAATTGATCAGGTGATTGCGGAAGTCTTACCACATGAAAAAGTCGATGCAGTACGACAACTCCAGCAGCAATACGGCGTGCTCACTTTTGTCGGGGATGGAATCAATGATGCACCGGCATTGGCACAGGCCGATGTTGGTATGGCGATTGGTACCGGCACCGATGTCGCGATTGAAGCTGCTGATGTGGTGCTGATGTCAGGCAATTTACAGCATGTAGCTACGGGCATTGGTTTAAGCCAGGCAACCATGCGCAATATCAAACAGAATCTGTTTTGGGCCTTTGTCTATAATATTGCCTTAATTCCGATTGCTGCAGGTGTGCTATATCCGTTTTGGGGCATTCTGTTATCGCCAATGTTTGCCGCAGGTGCGATGGCATTATCCTCTGTGTTTGTCGTCAGCAATGCCTTGAGATTAAAAGCCTATCAACCGGTGCAGTTTAAGGAGTCAGTATGATGAATATTGGTCAGGCGGCAAAACGTTCTGGCATCTCTGCGAAAATGATTCGTTATTATGAAGACATTGGTTTGTTGCCGGCTCCGAAACGCAGTGATACAGGTTATCGGGTTTATAGTGATGCGGATATTAAAATCTTAAGTTTTATCCAGCATGCACGTGAACTCGGCTTTTCTTCAGAGCAGATGAAAGAATTACTTGGTCTGTGGCTGAACAGCTCACGCCAGAGCAGCGAGGTTAAACAGCTGGCACAAAAACATATCCAGTTTTTACAACAGAAAATTGCCGATATGCAGCATATGCTATTAATTTTACAGCAATCGGTTGAGCAGTGTGCCGGCAATGAACAGTCTGATTGCCAGATTTTAAAACAGATTGAACAGGGTGTCGGAACTGAACAGCACTGACATGCGCTGTATTCACATCAATTTTTAAACCGATCCTATGGAGCTAAACATGAAATTCCGTATTGAAAATATGACTTGTGGTGGCTGCGCGCGCAGTGTCACGGCTACGATTAAAGATCTGGATGAAAATGCCACTGTGAATATTGATGTGGCGACTAAGCTAGTTGAAGTTGAATCGACAGTCAATGAGTCTGAGATTGTGGCAGCTTTAACCGAAGATGGTTTCCCGCCTGTGGCAGCCTGATCATTGTCGAGTTAGATTGCGAAAGTGATCTTATGCACTCATACAGCCAAATAA
The DNA here is from genome assembly GCF_022809915.1 of Acinetobacter lwoffii. GTDB lineage: Bacteria > Pseudomonadota > Gammaproteobacteria > Pseudomonadales > Moraxellaceae > Acinetobacter > Acinetobacter lwoffii_M. The sequence goes on from NZ_JALGQY010000016.1 coordinate 62,734, forward strand.
AAAATGCCTGATTGAATCAGGCATTTTTTATTCTAGTGATCATACCGATGAGATTTTATCTGGCGTCATCAGCGCCTGATTAATATACAGCTTAATCAAACGTTCGCGTGATCCAATCGCTTTTTGGTAATTGGTCGAATTTAATAACAGCGAAGCGCCATAGGTGACTGTCCAGATATAAGATAAATAATCGCGAATCGACATGGCACTTTCTAAAGCCACCAGATAATCATGGGTGATGTCTTTAATCCGGATAATCCGTTCTTCACGAATCCGATAAAGCTCCTGAAATAACTCTTTCAGATTTTTTTCGTTATTGGTTAAACGCTCTTCAATGACATGTAACAGGATGGTTCGGTTCGAATTGAGCATGTGATAGAGCATATATTGTGAAACATAATTTTTAATATCGTTATTATGCTTTTTTGATATTTCTAGAATTCTTTTTTCATTCAGAATAATCAGTTCTAAATATAACTGGTTCTTGCTTTTAAAATGTTTGTAGATGGTTCCTTTTGCGATGTCCAGTTCACTGGCCAGCTCACTCAGGGTAATGTCCTGATTATTATCCAGTAGCAGGCTTTCCGCCATGCTCAGGATCTTCTCTTTACGAAGAAGGAAGTTCTGCTGTCTTACAGTCGTCATCTTCTTGGTCCATACTTTTCGAAAAAGAACCTTTCAAGAATATGCAATTTTGCACGCGATGGCTATAAAACTAAGGTCGTGATATTTATCTCATTTTGTATATTTATGCAGCAACTGCTGACAAATAAAAATAGCGATGCTAAGCGGACAGAAATATTGTCAAGAAAACTGAACCCTAGAGATCAACTTTGCTAAATAAAATTCCATTTTCAGTATAATTATTTTATTGTTTCAGCGCACGAAGCTAAATCCTTCGACTGTTTTAAGCCCATATTCATCAGGGTTTAGCACAGGAAAACGATCAATATTAAGCTGGCATATTCAGTCACTCATACTGAACATGAAGACGTGATTTACAAGGCGAATTTATGAATCTAGATTTAGATTTAATACTGCAAGAATTGGATATCACGATTTTAAAATGGCCTGTCTGGATCCTAATGAAAATTAGAAAATATTTAGCAACAGGATTGAGTATCACCCTTTAAGGAATTTAAAAATGCCGATTTATAATGCGCCGCTAAAAGACATGGAATTTATTTTAAATGATGTATTCCAAGCGGAACAATTTTGGCAAGGTAATGAAAATCTTGCACATTTAGATATGGCGACGGCAAATGCAATTCTGGAAGAGATGGCCAAATTTTCCAAGAATGTTATTCTTGACCTGAATCGTCCTGCAGATGAAGAGGGTGGTGCTCAGTTTAAAAACGGTGAGGTGATTACGCCGGCTGGTTTCAAGGAAGCCTTTAAACAGTTTGCCGAAGGTGGCTGGGTAGGCTTGGGTGCTCCTGAAGAATGGGGCGGACAAAATATGCCGAAGATGCTCACGGTTCTGGCGGATGAAATGATCTGGAGCACCAATCCATCTTTTATGCTTTATCCACTACTCACTGTGGGTGCAGGTATGGCCATCAATGACCGCGCCTCACAGGAACAGAAAGAAACTTATTTACCAAAATTCTATACGGGTGAATGGTCGGGCACCATGTGTCTGACTGAACCACATTCCGGCACAGATCTTGGCATTATCAAGACCAAAGCTGAACCGAATGAAGATGGTTCATATAATATTACCGGTACCAAAATTTTTATTACCAGCGGCGAGCATGATCTGAGTGAAAACATCATTCATCTGGTGCTGGCAAAAACTCCGAATGCACCAGCAGGTTCACGTGGTATTTCATTATTTATTGTGCCGAAATTCCTGGTCAATGCAGATGGATCACTGGGTGAGCGTAATGCAGTATCTGCCGGTTCAATCGAACATAAAATGGGAATTAAAGGCTCGGCGACCTGCGTCATGAACTTTGACGGCGCCAAGGGCTATATGGTTGGCAATGAAAATGAAGGTCTGGCCGGCATGTTCGTGATGATGAACTACGAACGTTTGTCTATGGGAATTCAGGGTATTGGTGCAGCAGAATTTGCCTACCAGAATGCGGCACAATATGCGACGGACCGTTTACAGGGCCGTGCATCAACTGGTGCAAAATCTCCAGAAAAACCAGCCGATTCAATTCTAGTCCATGGCGATGTACGCCGTATGCTGCTCAATGTACGTGCTAACAATGAAGCTTCACGTGCGTTTGCGGTGTATGTAGGTCAACAACTGGATATTACCAAATACTCAACCGACCCTGAAGCGGTGCGTAAAGCGACTGACCGTGTGGCGCTGTTAACGCCAATCGCCAAAGCTTATTTGACCGACAAGGCACTGGATTCTGCACTGGAAGCGCAAATGTGCTTCGGTGGTCATGGTTATATCCGTGAATGGGGCATGGAACAGTGTATTCGTGACCTGCGTATTTCACAGATTTATGAAGGCACCAATGGCGTGCAGGCGATTGACCTGATTGGGCGTAAAACCACCAAATGTAATGGGGCTTATATCGCGGAATATATTGCTGAAATCCGTGAATTTGCCCAAAATTTAGATGATTCATTGACGATTAAAACGGCGACATTAGAAGCCTGCCAGCAACTTGAAGATATCACCAAATTCATCGTCGAGCAGTCTAAGCTGAACCCTGATTTTGCTAATTCGATTGCTGTCGATTATTTACATGCGGTTGGGCTGCTCAGCTTTGTCTATATGTATGCGCGGATTAGCAAAGCCGCTGCAGCCAAAGACGATAGCTACTTCCAGAACAAACTGGTACTGGCCAACTATTATGTGGCCAAAATACTTCCGGATTTGAGTGCACGAATCCAGCGTATTCAGGCCGGTGCGGAACTGGTCATGCAATTGCCTGAAGCATATTTTACCGCACAGGCTTAACCCGCAATGATTGCGAAGGACCAGCCCTACAGTGCTTTGGCTATGTAGGGTTGATAACAATGATGAAAAAGGATGAAACTAAAATGATCGTAATTGTAGATGCAGTACGTACCGCGATGGGCGGTTTTCAAGGTTCATTGTCAAGCTGTACCGCGCCAGATTTGGGTGCTGTGGCAATTAAAGAAGTAGTGGCACGTGCAGGTCTGTCGGCCAATGATATTGATGAAGTGATTATGGGCTGCGTTCTTCCTGCTGGTTTAAAACAGGGTCCAGCACGTCAGGCCATGCGTCAGGCGGGTCTACCGGATTCCACGGGGGCGACCACGATTAATAAAATTTGTGGTTCTGGTATGAAAGCCGTGATGCAGGCAGCAGATGCGATCAAAGCCGGTTCAGCAGAGATTGTGGTGGCTGGCGGTATGGAGTCGATGTCGAACGCACCATATTTGATGGACAAGGCACGTGCCGGATTCCGTATGGGGCATGGAAAGGTCATTGATCATATGTTCCAGGAAGGTCTGGAAGATGCGGAAACAGGCCTGTCGATGGGAATTCTTGCTCAGGAAATGGCGGATAAAAAAGGTTATACCCGTGAGCAGCAGGATGACTATGCGATTGGTTCCTTAAATAAAGCCGTGACGGCGGTGCAGCAAGGTTTCTTTAAAGATGAAATCGTACCGGTCACTGTCAGTAGCCGTAAAGGCGATGTGGTGGTGGAACAGGATGAACAGCCTTTAAATGCCAAGGCTGACAAAATTCCAACTCTGCGTCCAGCGTTCAAAAAAGACGGAACCATTACTGCGGCAAATGCCAGTTCAATTTCAGATGGTGCTTCAGCACTGGTGATCACCTCGAGCGAAATTGCTGCACAGCGTAACTTAAAACCGCTAGCTCATATTCTGGCCTATGCCAGCCATTCGCAGCATCCATCAGAATTTACCATTGCACCGGTTGGTGCGATTGAAAAAGTCCTGAAAAAAACCGGTTGGGATGCTCAGGATGTTGACCTTTGGGAAATCAACGAAGCGTTCGCCATGGTGACCATGTTAGCCATTGATGGCTTTAAACTTGATCCAGCAAAAGTGAACATTAATGGCGGTGCCTGTGCACTTGGTCATCCATTGGGTTCTTCTGGTTCCCGTATTATCGTGACCTTGATTCATGCCTTAAAACGTACTGGCGGCAAGAAAGGGATTGCATCCTTATGTATCGGTGGTGGTGAAGCGACTGCGATTGCTGTGGAACTAATTTAAGCCCATCTTAAATCGTATATTCAGGTAGCAAACTAAATACTGATTCATTCAAAAGTTGCTGCTCTTGGTTCGCCAGGAGCAGGGATTTTTTAAATCATATTAATTTTTAAAATACACAATAAAATCCATATTTTCAGACTTTGCTGATCCCATTCCATCAATAGTTTTACTATAAAAATTACTTTTTAAATTATTTAAAAACTTTTTCCAGCACATGCCGGTGAATAAATCGTAACTTGTCTTTAACCGCTTCGCTCAGCTTGAACGGGTAGGCATCTTCCAGGCCCATACAACGGTTTAAGGCATTCAGATTAAAGGTCAAGGTAACCCAGTTTTCCAGAATATGTTCAAAATCCTGTCCACCAATCGGGCATTCTTTAAAATCCATGCTGGCCAGATAGCTGCCATTTCCTTCAACACGCATACCACCATAGTAGGCAGTTTCCAGTGTTTCCATCATATGCAGATAGTGCGCCCAGGTTTCTGCCCAGTCTTCCCAGGGATGGGCGGTAGCATAAGCACTGATGTACTTTTCCTGCCAGTTGATTGGCGCGCCTTCATTATAATGGCGTTCAAGTGCCTTGCCATAATCCTGCCGCTCATCGCCAAAATACTGACGGAATTCATCTAGCAATTCCGGATGCATATGTTGCATGAGCGCAAAATAATAATGGCCACTTTCATGACGAAAATGACCCAATAAAGTCCGGTAGTTTTCACCCATATTTACACGTGTAGTTTCACGATAAACAACATCAGCTTCAATTGCATTTAGGGTAATGACACCATTAGCATGACCAATTAAAACAGGCTTATCTTCTTGAGGCAGGAGAAAATCAAATCGCAGACCAAATGGATCATCTTCAGACTTTTTAGGGCGTGGCATCATGTTCATGCGCTGGGCCAAATACAGGAAACGGCGTTTGGCTTCTTCCAGTCGAAACCAGTAAATCAGGTTCTCGGAATTTTCCAGATCAGGAATGACATGGGTAAGCTGACAGGATTCACAAAATTCCTCGTCTTCATCGCTGGGGATCATCCAGTTGCATACCTGATAATTTACATAATTGTGACAGGGTTTATAACTGGCATGTTGGTAGTTCTTGGCGATTGGAACCCATCGCTCAGCACTCTGTTTTTCGAATGCGCATAGCTCTTTTTCCGAAGCGATATAACCGATCGGTGACAGACAGTGATCACAAACTGATTTATAAAAAAACAGCTGTTGCTTGCAGACGGCACATTCAAAATGTTTCATTAAACTCCCTGTAGGGAAACGAACGACCTAAAATGTTTATCGATGATGAACACGAAAAAAGGTTCAGAATGCCTACCTAAATTTCTTCCTGATAAAGAAACATCATAAAAATTTCATTGAAAATTCTATATGGATGAATTGTAAAAAAGGTGTGAATGAATATCCCATCAAAGATAGTTTAATGATTATTGATATTGCTTTAGTTTTTGATTTATAAGAAAATTACCATTATTTAATTATAAAAATTGGTTTAGTATGGCTTTTTCATTTCTTAGTAATTCATTTAGCAATGTTATCATTCAATTAAAAAAATATATTTCTGAAATTAAAGAAAGGACAGATATTGATGAGTGGGAAAAGGAGTTACTAAAAAATTTAGATCCTATAGATCTTTATGATAATGAAAGGCTAAATGAGTTTGAAGAACACTGTATAGAGATCAAAAAAAGAAATGATTTAAGTTTAAAGTTGGTATTTGATAATGAGTATGGGGAATTAGGGCATCATTTTGAATATTCGGATCGAATAAAGCTAGAGTATATAAATTTATTAATCTATGCATATTAGATCTCTTTCATAAATCAAAAAACGATCTTCTTTTTGGTTAATATTTGCACTCCGGATTTCTTGGCATTCGTGCA
>NZ_JALGQY010000064.1:0-3534 GCF_022809915.1 Acinetobacter lwoffii
TTGAATTAAATAATTTTGCTGATTACTTTAAGATCAAATAAATTGTACGTTTTTTGATTTATGACGGAAGTCTACTGAACGAATGGACTGATAATAAATCTGATTGCGTCCAAGCTGTTTGGCGCGGTATAGCGCCTGATCCGCGATTCCCAATAAGGCGTCTTTATCAATATCATCTTCACCACGATAGACGGTAATGCCTAAACTGATGGTGATATATTTCGCAACCGAGGATTTTTCATGTGGAATTTCCAGACGGTCAATCGCCTTAAAAATATTTGAAGCCACTGCATAAGCACCATGTGCATCTGTTTCTGGCAAGAGCACTACAAACTCCTCCCCACCATAACGTGCGACAAAGTCCATATGACGGATCGCATTTTTGATGGTTTTGGCAATAGTCGAAATGACGTCATCACCTTTCTGATGCCCATAAAAATCGTTGTAATTCTTAAAGAAATCCACATCGATAAACAGAATCGCTAATGCCGTTTCTTCACGGCGTGCACTTTCGAAATGCACTTGCAGCGTCTCATCAAAAGTCCGTCGATTGGAAATTTTGGTCAGTTCATCGTACTGACTCAAATGTAATAATTCGTTGGTATGAATACGCTGGATCTGCTCACTGATTCTGGCGCGAATGCTATAGAGAAAAATCACACGTTCACGGGCAAAAATCATATGGCTAATCACATAACCCAGCAAGCAACTTCCAATTAAAATCCGGCCAAAAACCATAGGATTAAATTCAACTGAAAGACTAAACAATACAAGAATAGTAGTTGCCGCAGCGAGTAATCCGGTGACCAGCATCTGAATCGGCTTAATACCGGTCAGAACATAACCCAGGATATATACGATCGTGACTATCGCCATGGATTGATGCTGCAAGGCATCAGTTTTAATCGACATGGTGATACATGAAATTGACACCTGTACCCAGAATACCAACAGCATCGAAGCCTGAGGAAAAAAGCGCTTGATCTTGGGTAAGCACGAGAACATATAAAAGATAATTAGCGACACGCCGCCATTGAGCAAGCCCAACATACACAGGACAAAATCATGTACGAAATATTCTTTGCTGATGCTCCAGTAATCTGTGGGAATCATCACCACCAAAAAAAGGAAATAGGCTAGTACTCCAGCCCACACATATTTTTCGACATGTTTGCGGGCGCGTTCCAGATTTTTGGTCCAGAATTCTTGTTCCAGATTTTGAGGGAAGACCGGGCCTACACGCTGGCTTTGCCGTGTAATCAGTTGTTCTATGTCTTCTTTATCATCTTGCAATTTCGCTAGATTGTACTTGTATTCCATTGCCAAGTATTTATGTAATTTTTTTATTAATTTTAAAATAACATACTTTTTAAAATTAATTTATACATATCCCTTATTTTGTAGCGCTTTCTCGTTACCATTTTTACTATAGATGGATTATCATTTGTTTTATTTGTTCGACTGAATTTGCCTTGAATACGATTACGATTCTCCAGCCAGATGATTGGCACGTTCACCTGCGTGATGGTTTAGCACTTCAACGTACCGTTCCCGATTTAGCCAAGCAGTTTTCTCGCGCCATTTGCATGCCAAATCTGGTGCCACCCGTTAAAACTGTCGAAGAAGCCAATGCCTACCGTGAACGTATCATGGCACATGTGCCTGAAGGGGTAAATTTCGACCCGCGTATGGTGCTGTATTTCACTGACAACACCCCGGCAAGCGAAGTTAAAAAGATCAAAGAATCTGCGCATGTCAATGCCATCAAGCTCTATCCTGCGGGTGCGACCACCAACTCCGATAGTGGTGTGAGCGATATGAGCAAAGTCTACGGCGTAATTGAACAGCTTGAAGAACACCAAGTGCCTTTATTGCTACATGGTGAAGTGACGCATAATCATGTCGATATTTTTGACCGTGAAAAGCGTTTCCTGGATGAAGTGCTGGCTCCCTTACTCAGACAATTTCCCAAGCTGAAACTGGTGCTCGAACACATCACCACCAGCGAAGCAGCAAACTTTGTACTTGAGCAAGACCGTAATGTCGCTGCAACCATTACGCCGCAACATTTATTGTTTAACCGCAATGACATGCTGGTTGGTGGGATCAAGCCGCATTTCTACTGCTTGCCGATTTTAAAACGTCAAACGCATCAGCAAACTTTGCTGGAAGTCGCAACCAGCGGTAATCCTAAATTTTTCCTGGGAACAGATAGCGCGCCGCATTCAAAAAATGCAAAAGAAAATGCGTGTGGCTGTGCAGGATGTTATAGTGCGCCGACTGCCATTGAGCTGTATGCTCAGGCATTTGATCAGGTGGGTAAAATTGAACGCCTGGAAGGTTTTTCCAGCCATTTTGGTGCAGACTTCTATGGCCTGCCACGTAATACCAATACCATTACCCTGGTTAAAGAAGATCAAGTAATCCCTGAAAGTTTAGACTATCTGGATGGTGAACAGATTATCCCACTGTATGCTGGTAAAACCATTCAATGGAGAAAAGTGTGACAAATGAAACGCTCCCAATCATTGGTCAACGTTTTCGTGGATTCTTACCTGTAGTTGTCGATGTCGAGACTGCAGGTTTTAATGCGCAGACTGATGCATTGCTGGAAATTGCGGCCATTCCGATTGTTTATAATGAGGAGGGTCAATTTGTGCCGGGTCAAGCTTACCATGCACATATCAATCCTTTCGAAGGGGCAAACCTCGACCGACGTTCGCTGGAGTTTATTGGGATCGATCCTTCTAATCCAATGCGAATCGCCATGGCCGAAGATGAGAAAACTGCACTCAAGCGCATTTTTAAATCGGTGAATGAAGTGCGTCGCCAGCAAAATTGTACCCATGCAGTTTTAGTCGGACACAATGCACATTTCGATTTAGGTTTTCTTCAGGCCGCGATTGCCCGTACCGGGACCAAAAACCAGAACCCGTTTCATAGTTTTTCTGTCTTCGATACAGTGACTTTAAGTGCGGTGATGTTTGGTCAGACTGTACTGGCGAAGTCCTGTATCCAAGCTGGAATCGAGTTTGATGGTAAAGAAGCCCATTCTGCATTATATGATACGCAGAAGACCGCTGAACTGTTTTGCTATATTTTAAACAAACTCGCACCTCACCTGCTTGACACTCTGGTGGCGGATCAATAAGATACCGCCATCTTCTAAACGTCCCTATCGTCTAGAGGCCTAGGACATCGCCCTTTCACGGCGGTAACCGGGGTTCGAATCCCCGTAGGGACGCCATCTATTTTTTCTCTTCTTTATATTTCTTTGATCAGCATCTTAAGCTGCTCAAGTCCTACACTTTTATCAATTAATTAATGAAAATAATTCTCATTACCATTGATTACCTACTCTAAGTTAATGATAATCACTTCTATTATCTTTCGCAGATTTAACCCTTCTCATGCGTTTTGCTTATTCCCCACTTTCTATTGCGGTTCTAACAGCTTTTGATCCTAGACAAAATAATGGACAGTACTTCCCTCTAAAGATAACGTAACGTTAACTTTGGAGATCCAAGAAATGGC
>NZ_JALGQY010000076.1:0-1426 GCF_022809915.1 Acinetobacter lwoffii
CCATTATGTTAAATAGCATAAAAAGGGACCTCAGATTTGGGTCCCTTTTATCTAAATTATTTGTATGCTTGGATAGATTTTAGAATCTCCTGTCTGGCTTCTTCTACATTGCCCCAACCATTAAATTTCATCCATTTACCTTTTTCCAAGTCTTTATAATGTTCAAAGAAATGTTTCATTTGATCTAATTGAAGCTGAGGGAGGTCGCTCAGATCTTCAACATTGTTATATAGAGGTGTGAGCTTAGAATGAGGTACAGCAATGATCTTTGCATCAATACCGGCTTCATCTTCCATATACATGACTCCGACAGGTCTGCTGCGAATTACTGATCCTACAGCAACCGCATGGGGAGCTATTACAAATACATCTAAGGGATCACCATCCTCGCTTAATGTTTGAGGAATATAACCGTAATTGTACGGATATGACATTGCTGTACTTAGAAAGCGATCAACCAATAAAGCATCATATTCTTTATTCACTTCATACTTGATGGGTTTAGCATTTGCCGGGATTTCGATGATGCTATTAAAGTCATCTGGTGGATTAGTACCTGCTTTAACATTTTTAAAACTCATTGTTTTACCTTCTAATATTTAGATTATTAATGATTAGTGAAAAATTGATAGGAAAGTATTCCTAGTACTGTAAAGATTAATGAACCTATTACATGGATGGCTATTGTTGAGATAGCATATTCAAACTTTGAAGCTTGTAGCAACGCAACAATTTCAACTGAAAATGTTGAAAAGGTCGTTAAAGCACCGCAGAAGCCTGTCACAACGAATAACTTATAATTAGGGCTTATTGAGCTATTTGAAAAAAATGATACAGCTAATCCAATAATAAAAGCACCGATTAAGTTAACAATCACTGTCCCGAAAGGAATATTTTCAAATACGCTATTAAATCTTAGACTTATGCCCCAACGAAGCCAGGCACCGATTACAGAACCGAGAGCAATTGATAAAAGAGAAAGATACATGTCTGCTCCTAGTTATGAGCAGCAAAAGATATATAAATAAAGAACTTTATGACGGGAAAACATAGCGTAGCTCCATTTTGTAAAAGCAGAGCACGCGACTACGTACCCTGCTTGAGGGAAACGTAGGTATCATCAGCCAGAATTGGCGGTTTGTGTAAGGAGGATAGCCATCTCCTTTGAGTACTATTATTTAAAAATTGATTAGCTAATTCAACAACCTTCTATTATTAAAATACGTAAGTTTGATACTTTTTTATCTTTAGTTTAGTAAAACTTGAAACTTTTCATTTTTTCTATAATCTTTTTGGAAAGGGTGTCCAGCTAAGCTGAGGCAGGTGTTTGTTGTAGTCGGGCCGCTACAATATTGATAAAGAGCACCTGTATGTTTAATTTCAAGATTTTTAATAAAGTCTCTACGGAAGTATTGACGATCAAAAA
>NZ_JALGQY010000017.1:0-65633 GCF_022809915.1 Acinetobacter lwoffii
CATTTACTTTGAAGGTCGATTAGATGATATAATTAAAATCTAGTCAAATTTACTGACACAGAATTTTGAACGCCCTCTTCATCACAGTTTCAAGTGAGTTTTGAACGGTCATCAGTGCAGCAAGTACACATTGCTCGATGGAGTTGTTATGAATATCGATCATTACCAATCCCCCATGTCAGCTTGATAGTTTTGAGGGTTTGGTGCTGGTTGTGGATTTTCTAGTTGCTCGATCTCAGCATTGGTTTCAGCCCAATTCCATGCAGCTTTGAATGACTCCCAGCCACGTAGAACGATAATCTGGAATACACGCTCATTTGAGAGCTTTGCTTCTGCCGCCTGGTTGAAAATGATTTTTAGAGAACGGTCAGTGATGGTTTTACGTTTCTTGTTTTTCAGATCAATAAACTCTTGAGCTGTTTTTTCAGATACACCGTTTTCCATCATGAATTTTTTAGCAGAGAATTTTTTAGGTTGTTCAGGTGCGGATGCGCCTAAATTAATATCTGTAGTATTCTCTGTTGTATTCTCTGTATTAGATGCCCCTTTTGGCACATTTGATTGTTCCGTAGCGCACATTTGATTGTTCCCAACGGCACATTCAATTGCTCCATTTGGCACATTCAATTGTTCCGTATGGCACAATTGAGAGCCAGTAAGGGTTTCAGAGTATTCAATGAGCGCTTTATAAAGATTTTCGCGCTCAACACGGAAATAAACTCGAGGTGGTACGCCGCGTTTCTTCTCGGAAATAAAGCCTAAATCCTTAAGTGCTTTTCGTGCTGTGTGCTGTTCTTTTCTGGTTAATCCAGTTTCCAAGGTCCATTCGTGATGGTCCTTATAGATCCAGCCATCAGTATCCTTTGTGCGCGAAGTCCAATACACCAGTTGGGATAACATGAGCGCACCATTTACACCGCATCCAATAAAAACATAATGCTTATTGAATGCGATCGGTTGATCATTCATAGCTTCAATTAACCTAATCATTGGAATGAGTTTGCTCATGCCTCACCTCTTACAAAAACAAGCAACTCGTGACGAGCTTTAGCCACCAGGCAAGCGTGATCAAGGCATGGGTTTTGAATATTTGCTTTAAGGGCTTGCTCCAAAAGCTGAATCTTCTGGATGAGTATTTTTTCTCTAAAATTTCGTGTTAAACTATTCATGTTCAACTCCTGCTCGGTTTTGAATAAAAAGCCTGACAGCGCACGTCAGGCTTTTTCTTTACCTAAATCCCAGTGATTCCCTTCCAATCCCTCTCCAAAGCTGATGTCTGTAGACAGATCCCTTACTAAAGCTCCTAATCCCAAGCGCTCGAAAGATTTTGCTTGTAAATTAAGTACATGCCACTCACCGACGATTTCTTTCTCTAGGAGATACGCCAGGTATTGAGCAAGGTCTTTACCCTTAATTTCGGCAAGTAGTTTTGCCCGCTCATGGATTTCAGGAGACAAGCGAACATGTGTAGATTTCTTTTCAAGACTCATAAATTCACCTATGCAACTTCTTTACTGTGTTTAATTGGCTGCTTGCCAGCAGCTAAATCTCGAATTTGGTATTCACGTGCTAATGGGATTTTGTTGTTAGGCCACTGGTAAACAGCAGAAGGTTCAATTCCTAGCAAGCCGGCTAGTTCAACGCCATTAACCCCAAGCAACTTGTATGCTTCTTGTTTGGTCATTGGTATTTACTCAATAAAGTAAGATTTCTTAGTATTTAATCAAAGAAAACTTATAAAAGCAATATGTAAGATTACTTATATGGAAAAAACAACTATTGGTCAGCGCATACGTGCGCTTAGACGTTCGAAAAAATTAACTCAAGTGCAATTAGCAAAGATTGCTGGAGTGAGTTCGCCCGCTGTAACTGAGTGGGAAAAAGATAGTTATTTGCCTAAAGCGGGATCATTAGAAGCAATGGCAAATCATTTTGGGGTAACGGCTGAATACATACTGACTGGCAAAGGTGATCCTAGCGCCACGCAAAAAGAGCAGTCTAATGTGGTTCCTGTGGCACCACGCATGGCCCCTGTCTTGTCATGGGTTCAGGCAGGTACGATGACCAATGTCGAATCTGTTGACATGTCCCAGGTGGAAGAGTGGCTGCCAATTCCAGATGGTGATTGTGAAAAATGCTTTTACCTGAAAGTTCAAGGCTTGAGTAACTACCCGGAATTCCATGAAGGTGACTACATTCTTGTAGATCCGACCCTGCCATTTAGCGACATGAACTCAGGCGACATTATTGTTGTTAGAAAGTTTGATGATGCGACTTTTAAGCGGTTGGTGATTGAACCAGATGGCACTAAATACTTACAAGCAATCAACCCTGAATTTAAACCAAACATCATTCCGCTTGATCAGGATTGTGAGTTTGTTGGCGAGGTAGTGGATTGTATTCGCTATGTTTATCGAGCTAAGAAGAAGCAGCGTAAGAAGTAAAAATAAAAGCCGCTTTATGCGGCTTAATTTAATTTGGAAATGGTTATGAGTGGATTTCCAGTTTTGCAACTAAAATCCAGTTGCAAACTTTTACTAATAGGGGGAGAATACATTGACCAAAGCTGACAAACTTTTAGAACGATTTTTTAGCAACCCTCCACCCAAAAACTTTAAGTGGAATGATTTCGAAACAATGATGGCTCGGCTTGGTTTTACTCTAGAGTTTAATGGAAGGGGTAGTTCTCACTGTATTTTTTATAAAGACAATCCAAAGATTGTACTAAACTTTGTCAAACCTCATCCCAACGATGAGATCAAGGTTATATACATTAAAAAAGCTAGAGAATTTTTGAAAGATCAAGGTATTGGAGTGGAAAAATGAAAGAGACTTTTAAATATAAAGGTTTTGAAGGCTCCATGGAGTTTAGCCAAGAGGACGAATGTCTGGTTGGTGAGGTTCTATTTGTACGCTCAAAAATTATTTATATTGGCGAGACATATGCTGAACTAAAAGCTGCATTTCATGAGGCAGTAGATGCGTATTTACAACATTGTGAGGAAAAAGGAATTAATCCTGAGAGGCCTTGTAGTGGAACTTTTAACGTAAGAGTTGGCACCCAATTGCATCAAGATGCTACCAAATTGGCATATAGACATAACATTTCATTAAATGAGGTTGTTATTCATGCATTGGAAAGTTTCTTATATAAAGATCATTCAGCTAATAGCAACTTAACAGTTAATTTAAAAAATACTTCTGTCTCCATCACTGCTAACTTGTCAGATAAAAGAAAGCGCCATACAAGTTTTGTGAATTAAATTTTATTATTCTTTAGGGAGAAAAAATGAGCACATATAGAGATAAAAAAACAAACCTAACTTTAGCTATCCTTGGGGATTTAATAGAGGGATCCGAGGAGGCTATAGCCTTTCCTATTACTTTTGTGGTCGGCGGTCAAATTATTACAGGTACAATGATTAGCGAAAAAGAATTTTATAATCTTGAGGAAAATTCAGCACTAAAACATATTCATGACTTAATTATAAAGGAAAAATCTGCATTTTTTAATGAAGATGGCACATTCGTAAAAGATGATATTACAGATGAAGAAATAGAAAAAATTCCAGACACTCTTTGGCAGAGGTTTATTTATTTAAAGGATGCTAGGTATATGGCTGGAAGTTCATTTATTCCAAGTGAAGTGAATAAAGGATCTGCTATTCAGGTTCGAGCAGCAGATATAGTCGCTTTTAATTTTGGTACATTTAGCAGCTCTAAGAACGAGTAATTTTAACGCTGTTTTTGCGCTTTAACCCCTTTTCTATAATATTTTTTAACTTAGCTATCTCCGTAAGACTTATTGCACTAATTTCTATACTTGTTACACCCATAACAAACTCCACTCAACCCATCCCTGTGATGGGTTTTCTTTTGTCTATTAAAGCATAAAAAATAAGTTTTCTAAAAATAAAACTAACATTTCTTATATTTATGCTTGACACTAAAACTAAGTTTTCTTATATTTATCTCACAAACAAAGAAAAGCTCCAGCGTTGCAGCAACAACCTGGAGCGTGACCCACATACTACCTGTAAGTGAGACTATTATGACAACTAAATCCAATATTCTCAAGTCTGCATTCATTGCAGCATCAATCAGCGCGGGGATAGCAGTAGCTTACGCTTTCCAGCCTGCCAAAGTTGCTGATGATAATCCTCAAGTGGTTATCACCGCTCAAAAATATGAAGTGCTTAAACGTACTTGCCATGAAACCTGCATCGCTACTGTCAAAGCCGACGATTACAGCATCTATGTCGAGTATGCCCTAGATGATGCCTCAGTCGAGTTTCTGGACATTCTTAATGTGGTGCATTTTGACAAGACTGTTAATGCATACGTTGATCGTTATGAAATTGAAAAGATTAATGCTGCGATTGCGAAGGGAGAGCGCTGATGGATATGTCAAAAAAGCGCGACCTGATGATTGCAGTAGAAACCTTGTGCGTTCGCCCAGGTAATGCAGATGCAAAAACCATTAACGATGCTTTGGCGGGATTTCAGGAACTAATCAAGTACGTGACCGCAAATCAAATCAATGTCGTGTACACCATGGGAGATAAACCATGAACACTTACGCTCAATTCTGTGGATGTGGTGCGGCAATGCGCCCTATCAACCACATCGGAAACCAGTCTTTATTCCTGTGTCGTGATGGTCATAGCACCAAAGTAATTGACTGCAAGGTAAATGAAGATTTCACACGTGATTTGTACTTTTCAGACCTGCCAAGCTTCAAGGTTGATTCTGATCTTTCGATTGAAGATAACGTGCTGACGTTTGGTTTGTATCGTCAGATCGGTGAAAACCTGTGGGCAACGGCTGATTGTTCAATGCCTGTGTTACCTCACACGATGACGCAAATGCGTAGTCAGAATGGTGATATGCGATATGCCGAGCCAGTGGATATTGATTCTTGGTTGGTGGTGAAAGATACGCCTGTGACCTTGCTGGATGTTTGGAATTTTGAAGCTGAGGAAGGTCAGACATTTACGCTGAATGATGAGCAGATTCAGGAATTACAGCGTCTTGTGAGTGAGTACGCGGAACAACTATTTGAAGAGGTGGTTTGAGATGAATGAATGGGACCGCCTCCGCGCCAGATACTCAAGTAAAGGCCAGTATTTAAATCGCAAGGTTTTATTTAAGCGTGGTGATTTTGAAGATTTCTCGAACTGGCTTGTGGATCAAGGTGCTGAGGTTCTATCTGAGCCTAAGCAAGATGAAGCTTTGCGTTTCAAATTGAATGGTGAGCTTGGGATTGTTTACAGCAAAGGCTCTGGAAATCTACTGGCTCATGATCTTGGATACAAGTATGACCAAGATCGCGGCTATGACGTTACTCGACATAACGCAATGAATATGAACTGGAATCTGCCAGCCAAAAAGCAGATACCCGGCACACCTAAGAATGATGTGGCGACTTTTGAATATTGCTACTCGTGCAAAGACATTCAGGAACTTTGCGGTGATCAGTGTTCAGTTTGTCATAGCTACATCAAATTTTAAGGAATAAGAATATGAATGCACCAATACAACACCAAGGCCTAGTAGCTGCTCAAATTATTCAACTTGCTGAAGTTTTGGGTTTACACAATGTTGATCCGCAAGAATTAAAGCAAACACTAATCCAGACTGCATTTAAATCCGATAAGGAGATTTCAGATGCACAAATGGGCGCTCTAATGATTGTGGCGAGTCAGTACAAGTTGAATCCATGGACCAAAGAAATCTATGCATTTCCAGACAAAAATAAGGGGATTATCCCTGTGGTTGGTGTGGATGGTTGGTCCCGAATTATTAACAGCAATCCAAATCTAAATGGTATTGAATTTGCGTTCTCACCAGAATCAGTTCGTCCTAATAAGGCAAAAGTAGATTGCCCTACTTGGGTCGACTGCATCATTTACCGCAAAGATCGCGACCGCCCTACCGTTGTTCGTGAGTACCTGGATGAAGTTTATCGTGAGCCAATGGGTGCCAATGGATATGCGGGTCCTTGGCAGTCACACCCTAAACGCTTTTTGCGCCACAAGGCTTTAATTCAATGTGCGCGTTTGGCTTTTGGTTTTGTGGGTATTTACGATCAGGATGAAGCAGAGCGGATTCAAGAAAGCGGCACAATTAAAACCGTGCAAGGCCAGACTGATAATGTGATTCCAGAGGGATACCAAGAGTTTGAAAACGAGCATTTGGCCCATCTTCAAAATGAGGCGCAGTTCGGATCAAAACGATTGCAAGCGGCTTATGTAGCCCTACCAAAAGGCAACTGTAAGAATTATTTCTGGACTGCTCACTCAGTAAACCTAAAACAAGTTGCTGAACTCGCAGACCAAGCCCTAGCACGCCAAGGAGAAACCTATGACCATTCTCCAGCGTAGTGAAGATTGGCATGCGGATCGATGCGGAAAAATCACTGCAAGCCGAATCAAGGATATTGATGCCAAGCCAGTTAAAGGCAAAGCTCACAATGCTTTAACCCTGACTATTCTGACTGAGCGCCTTACTGGCGTTCAGGAGGAAACTAAAACCACAAGCCTAATGCAATGGGGTATCGATCAGGAACCTTATGCGATTGCAGCCTATGAAAATGAAACCGGTAATTTTGTAGTTGGTACAGGTCTGATTGATCATCCGGCTATCAAAATGAGTGGTGCAAGTCCTGATGGTCTGGTTGATCAAGACGGTCAATTGGAAGTGAAGTGTCCGAGCACACAAACTCATTTGAATACTGTTTTAACAGGTGAAGTTCCAAATGAATATGTGCCACAAATTACATGGCAGTTGGCCTGTACTCGTCGCAAGTGGTGTGACTTTGTGAGTTATGACCCTCGCCTGCCTGAGCATTTGCAGTTGGTGGTTATCCGGGTATTTGCAAAGGATTTGGATATCGCTGGTATTGAGCAGTCAGTTATTCGATTTAATCAAAAAGTTGACCAGATCATTTGCGAGCTGAACCCAAAGGAGGCGGCAGCATGAAAATTAAAGAAGGTGGTGGGATGGAAGATAACAAACTAGAGCCAACTGAAATTGTTCGTGGCGAAATGGGAACCTGGACACACCCGGTTTATTTAAAATACATGAATGAGCATCTGGAAAATGAAGAATACGTAAGTCGTAAAGAGTGGGAAAAATTTAAAAGTCACTTTGGTGTAGACACTGTGATGTTCTGGATGGAAAGCAGCGTTAATTCTGATGATTGGGAAATCATGATGGATGATTGCGATATCACCAAATGGGACCCGATTGCACCAAATGGCTTTTTCTTAATTGATATTAATTTTAGTGAAGATGATGCTTATGCCATTTTCGCTCGTGAAAAACGTGAAAGTGAGGTGGCGTGATGGATATTCAGAAAGAAAGAGAAGCGTTTGATGCGTACTTCAAGGATAAATACCCTGAATTACACAAGGGTGTTTTTGACGAGAATGGAGATGATCGGGCGATTATTGGCTACTCATTTGCGCTTAGTGCATGGCAAGCAGCCAAAGCCCAAGCGGTGCCGGAAGGGTTTGTTTTGGTGCCGAAAGAAAATATTTCTTGTTTTTGGCAAGACAATGATGAGCCTGAGAACTTCTGCAATTCAAACAATGATTGGGATTGCTTAGGTGATGGGATCGAAAAAGATCAAATCATGATTGTGAATAAACACACTCAAGCACATATCTCTACCGAGAAGTTCTTCGGTGTGTGGAAATTGATTGAAACCTCATACGGCACTCGATGGAAATTTGAGTTATTCAAATCGGAGTTTGAGGCTAAGCAAGCCATGATCGAAGCACAGGAGCCAACCAATGACTGAAAAATGTGTAAATACAGGGAACTGGGTTGAAATGTGCGAATTTCTTAGTGAAGTGACTCGCAATCAATATGGTGACATTCAGGGTCTAACCATGAGCAGACGTGACATTGATTCATGTCGACTTGAAATCGTAGCAGGTCGATTCAAAAAGAATCGCGTTGCTTTAAATTTCTGCCCTTTTTGTGGTGTTGATATTCGCACTGAACATAAGGAACAGGCCAATGGCTGAAATTCAATTAACAAAACTTCAGCTGGCTAACTATGTTTGCGATGAGCTGCATAAAGAAATGCCATTTGATCTGATTTTTAATCAGGACGAATTCGTACCATTTATGGAAATCATTGATGCTTCAAACCTTAATGTTGGATTTTCAGTCAAGAACATCGGTGACAAGATTCATGTCGGTGTAACAAAGGGAAATTCAAACGGTATATATCAAGCACTGAGCAGTTATATCGCAGAGCATCAGAAGCCGAAAAACTGCATCGATCAATTTATTGCTAGTGGTGAATTTGATAAGGCTTTTAAGGATGTGTTTGGTTTGCCTGAGGGTGTGGTGAAGTCTTTGGGAGAAATATCGTGAATAAATACGACTGGTCAAACGTGCCTGATCAGGTTCAGTGGATTGCAACTGACAATAATGGCGCAGTATTTGGTTATGACTCAATGCCGGAAGAAAAGGATTTTGGGAAATTCATGCACACTTCGGATTCCCTGTATTTTCCACACAATGGCTGGATGCCTGCTTACCAAGGTAACTGGCGTGAGAGCTTAGAGAAAAGACCGGAAGGTAAAAGATTGGAGGTGAATCAATGACAGCAATGGCGAACATGGGTAACTTTATTGTTGCCCTGCCACCTTCAGACATTTGGTTGACAGATGATCAGGCGGCAGAATTTTTAGGATATGGTGGTGTGTATTTCAAATCATCCATTATTTGCTTAAAAGGTTTTCCAAAACCAAGATACATTACAGAAACCACAAAAGGTCGAAGATGGAACCTTAAAAAATTATCTGACTGGCTGAGTGAAAGACCGGAAGATTTAAAAAAAGCAGTAGGCAGACCCCGCAAAATATAGCGGGGTTTTTCTTGATTAAAATATGGATTACGCCAGAATTACGCCAAAGGTATTACAAGTTATTGATTTTATATGTAGTAGTGGTGCGCCCAGCGGGACTCGAACCCACGCCACAGGCTTCGGAGACCTGTACTCTATCCAGTTGAGCTATGAGCGCATCTTTTTTGGATCGCGCACATCATAACAAAAAAAAGCATAAGGTAAAGCAACTATCTCTAACTTCATCATTTTTATGCTTAAGCTTTATACAATGTTCCAAAACAGCAACACAGAATTGCGTGTGAATCACTTGGCTTATTTTGCGAGATCACTCACAATATCTCAACTTTTCACCATTTGAGATATTCATGACTGATGCACTGATCTTAAGGGATGTGTCAAAGACCTATCGCAATGGCTTTCAGGCATTGAAAGGAATTAACTTAAATGTACCAGAAGGTGAATTTTATGCGCTATTGGGTCCTAATGGCGCAGGAAAATCTACTACCATCGGTATTATCAGCTCATTAACAAAAAAAACCTCCGGTACAGTCGAAATTTTTGGTCATAATCTGGATACCCACCCCTCTCAGGCCAAACAGTGCCTAGGCGTAGTGCCTCAGGAATTCAACTTTGCCCAGTTTGAAAAAACCTTTGATATTTTGGTGACTCAGGCAGGCTATTACGGCATTCCTAAAAAAATTGCACAGGAACGGGCGGAGCTTTATCTGACCAAACTGGGTTTATGGGAAAAACGTTCCACTCAGGCCCGCATGTTATCCGGCGGGATGAAACGTCGCCTGATGATTGCGCGCGCCATGATGCACGAACCGAAACTGCTAATTCTGGATGAACCGACGGCAGGCGTTGATATCGAGTTGCGTCGTTCGATGTGGGAATTTTTAAACGAGATGAATGAAAAAGGCACCTCTATCATTCTGACCACGCATTATCTAGAAGAAGCGGAAATGCTGTGTCGCCGCATTGCGATTATCGATCGCGGTGTGATTAAAGAAGACACCACCATGAAAAGCTTCCTAAGTCAGCTCAATGAAGAATCGTTTATTTTTGATCTGGCCGAACCGATTGAACCTTTGCATCTGGATATCATCGGCGTGCGATTTAACCTGATCGATCCGATGACCTTAGAAATTACCATGGACAAGGCACATACCATGAATGATCTGTTCCAGTTACTGGAATCACAGAATATTCAGGTACGCAGTATGCGCAATAAATCCAATCGTCTGGAAGAACTTTTTGTGAAAATGGTCGAGAAAAATCTGGATGGAGCTACGCAATGAACATTAATCAACTCAGCGTAGCTTTATATACCATTATCTATAAAGAAGTGCGTCGCTTTATGCGCATCTGGCCACAAACCTTGTTGCCACCTGCAATCACCATGAGCCTGTACTTTGTGATCTTCGGTAATCTGGTCGGTTCACGCATTGGAGAAATGGGCGGCTATAGTTATATGGAGTTCATTGTGCCTGGTCTGATTATGATGGCCGTGATCACCAACAGCTATGCCAACGTTTCATCTAGCTTCTTCAGCTCAAAATTCCAGAAAAGTATTGAAGAACTGATCATGAGTCCGGTACCGATGCATGCCATTTTATGGGGTCATGTATTGGGCGGTGTGATTCGTGGCATATTAGTTGCGATTATTGTCAGTGCCGTGAGCTTATTTTTTGCCGATTTATACATCACCAACTGGTTTGTGACTATATATACAGTCTTGATTACTTCCCTGCTGTTTTCCTTGGGTGGTTTTATCAATGCCGTCTATGCCAAATCTTTCGATGATATCTCGATCATCCCGACTTTTGTTTTAACACCACTGACCTATTTAGGTGGTGTGTTTTATGCTATTTCGAGCTTAAGCCCATTCTGGCAAAATTTATCTTTAATTAATCCTGTCGTGTATATGGTCAATGCGTTCCGCTATGGCATTTTAGGACATAGCGATGTCAATGTTGCCATTTCACTGACAGTGATTACCTTATGTTGCGCCGTGCTGTATGCAGTGGCCTATCATTTACTCTCCCGTGGTTCAGGAATGCGTGAATAATGAGTGTAGAACAATCTCTCCTTGGTAAAGACACCAATTACCCGACAGAATATCAGCCTGATGTTCTGTTTCCGATTTCGCGCGCGCCTGCCCGTGAACAATACGCACATGTCGAAGCGATTCAGCAAGGTGCAGACTGGTGGCATGTATTTGAAATTTCCTGGTTAAATTCAACCGGTGTGCCGCAAGTGGCTATTGGCCGCATTAGCTTGCCAGCGTCTTCGCCGAATCTGATTGAATCCAAATCCTTAAAACTGTATTTCAATAGCCTGAATTTTGCCAAGTTTGAATCTCAAGATGCCTTTATCACGACGGTCGAAAAAGATTTATCTGCTGCGGCTGAAGCTGAAGTTAAACTGCAATTGTTTCAGGTCGATGAATTAGAGATCAGCAAGCCGGAAGGCATCTGCATTGACGAGCTGACACCTGAGCGCCTAGAAAATCATCCAGATGCCAGTTTATTGGCTTTGGATTCGGATGATGCTGCAGAAGGTGAAATCCAGCTGTATTCACATTTACTCAGAAGTAACTGCCCAGTCACTGGCCAGCCGGACTGGGGAACAGTTTTTATACGTTATCAAGGTAAAAAACCTTGTTATAAGAGTATTTTAGCTTATATTATTTCCTACCGTCAGCATAATGGGTTCCACGAACAATGTGTGGAGCAGATGTTTGCCGATATCTGGCAGCAACTGAAACCGGAAAAGCTGATGGTCTACGCAACCTATACACGCCGTGGTGGATTGGATATCAACCCTTGCCGTGTATCGGATTTAACATGGATGCCTCGCCCTATTCGTTTAGCGCGACAATAAAAAACATTGAGGTTGAACAATGCCATTTTTTGGGTTTATTCCTTCTGCAGAGCTTTTAAATACAATTCAGACTGCACAAAAAAACAAAAATTCAAGTGAGCCGCTTTACCCATTGCGTGATAAAACCGCATTAATGATTAATGATGAAATTATTGATGCGATTCTTACCGAGCTGGTGCGTCGCTTTCCTGCCAGCGATAAACGTGATACTGCGGAAAAACTGGCTGGCTATATCAAGTCGACTGTTGCGGTTTTACTGAAGCAGCTATTGAGTAAAGCGCCGAACGATGTGGTCAGAGAGTCAATTGCATTCTCTGAGCGCAGTCTGTTTAAAGATCCTGAAGGACATTTCCGCATTGGTGAATCACTGGATGCCAGTCTGGTGACGAATTTAAAACATCATTACGCAGAACTTAAAGCCGGTCAGACTATTAATAAACAAGCGTTCAGCAACCTGTACAAGCAATTTGGTGAAGCGACAGTACGACATTTTATGGTCGACTTTAATAAAACCCTGGATCTTGGCATGATCAAACGCAAGGCAGCAGATATTGGCGCATCTGCAGTGATCAAGGCCATCAATATGGCAGCAGATAAAATCATTCTGAATTTGAATAAAGATGAGCTGCGCGCCATGGCCGAATATCACGACACTTTGTTCTATACAGAATAGTTCAAGATTTTCTACAAATCTTGAGGAATTAGCCTGACTTCGGTCAGGCTTTTTTATGATCAGTGAAATAGCTTGTTACAGATAAGCGACTCTATAAGACAAACTGCCGTAAAAATAGCCAATCCATCGCTATTTTTGTATAAGCGGCTAGGTCTCTTATTCATCCGAATGTTATCTTTAATCTGGCACTTTAAGCCTCACGATTGAAAAAATTTTATCAATCTTTTTCATGGCATGATTCAAATGACATCGCCAGCAACTCATCAAAAAAACTGGAAATCGTAGCAAGATGTTGAAATCGGATTTTTATAAAAAGTTTAAGCAGCTTTCAATCGCACTTACCGCATTTGGTCTCAGCAGTTTGAGTCTGGCCAACGATTTCCAATATCACCCTTCTTATGCCGCTTTTAAGCAGAATGCCATGCAGAGCTATGGGCTAAGTGCCCAGCAAGTAGATTCCGCCATGAGTGGGACGCGTAACCTGCCCAATATCATCAATATCATGAATCGCCCAGGCGAAAGTAAGCCTTGGTATTCATATAAGACTAACTTTCTGGCTGAATCTACTATTCAGCGCGGCGTACGCTTTAAACAGCAATATGCAGAAACGCTTAACCGTGCTGAACAGCAGTTTGGTGTACCGCAATCGATCATTCTGGGCATTTTAGGTGTAGAAACCGGTTTTGGTAGCAACAAGGGCTCTTTTGTCACTCGTGACGCTCTGGCAACCTTAGGGTTTGGCTATGAACGTCGTGCCCAATATTTTCAGGATGAACTGGCTGCTTTAATTGCCTGGTCATATAGAGATGGTGTTGCCACCTCTTCTGTGGTGGGTTCGTATGCCGGCGCTGTTGGCTATCCGCAGTTTATGCCAAGCAACATTCCAAAATTCGGCGTGGACTACGATGGCAATGGTCATATTGACCTCCGTAATTCAGCAGTGGATGCAATAGGTTCGATTGCCAACTATCTGGCACAGCATGGCTGGCAGCGTAATCAGCCGATTGCCTTTCCGGCACGTTATACCGGTTCAAATCCAGATGCAGTAATTGCCAAAGATCTCACCCAGCCTATCCCTTATGGTGTACTCAAAACTCAAGGCATCAGCCCAATGAATCCAATCGTAAAAATTGACGATCTGGATCTGGTCAATGTAATTCAATTACAAGAGAATTATGGCTCGATTTACTATATCACTTATCCAAATTTTCAAGTGATTACCACTTATAATCGCAGCCGTATGTATGCTACTGCTTTGTGGTTATTAGGTACCGAAATTACCAGCCGTTAACACTAAAAATTAATACAAGTTATGAAAGTCAACATTTTTATGGGTTAATTTGTACGTATTTTAAGCATTTTTAATATTATGTTACAATATTGATTATTTTTTGATCAATCATTGTTTATTTTGCGTTCTTTTTTTAACTATTTTAATTAAACACTAGACAGGGTATTGCCGGCATGAATATTATCCATTTCGTTAAATGTAGTTGCATAAGTTAAATATCAGGCATGTTTATATGGTTTTTCAGCCATTTATGAACAACCAATAGATATGCTGTTAGGAGTTGATTCGATGCATTCTTCAATTTTGAAGTCTTTTATGGCCATTGCCACGATCGTCACGCTGACGCAATCGCAGGCAGATATGGTTCCGTCATCTTCATTCACCAATGAAAATGACAATTCGCGTCTTGCCACGCGAGTACTCAATAAAGAAGCTCAAAGCTTCAATTCAAATTTCACAAA
The DNA here is from genome assembly GCF_022809915.1 of Acinetobacter lwoffii. Classification (GTDB taxonomy): domain Bacteria; phylum Pseudomonadota; class Gammaproteobacteria; order Pseudomonadales; family Moraxellaceae; genus Acinetobacter; species Acinetobacter lwoffii_M. Next base: position 14,178 of record NZ_JALGQY010000017.1, read on the forward strand.
TTTGAACAGCCTTTCAATCACTGAGCGTTCTGGCGATAAAGTTCGCCGTGAAACCATTGCAGCGAAAATTGAACTTCCTGCAGAAGAGCCTTCAGTGATTGAAAAACTGAATACAGTGGCTTCTAATACTGTACGTAAATTCAGTCAGACAGGTACAGCGTCTTGGTATGGTCGTCAATTCCACGGCCGTAAAACTGCAAGCGGTGAAACCTTTGACATGAACGCAATGACGGCTGCTCATCGTAGCCTGCCATTGAACTGCTATATTCGCGTAACTAACCGCAATAACGGCAAGAGCGTTGTGGTTAAAGTAAATGACCGTGGTCCTTTCCATGGCAACCGTGTTGTTGATTTATCTTACGGTGCTGCGAAACAGTTAGGTATTACCAGTGCCGGTACTGCAAAAGTCAGTATTGAACGTGTCGCTGGTCCAAATTCTTAAGATTTGACCTGCAACACATTTAACAAAAGCCACAGTAATGTGGCTTTTTTATTGTGCTCATTTTTACAGAAGAATATAAACGCCTCTGCTCAGCACTATCTTAAAGTTCTTTCAATAAAATTTTGGTAGGCTCATCCTGCCTAATAAAATCCCTTTACCTGCATGATTAACTTTTGACCATATCCGGATTCTGCTTTATATTTCCAGATAAGCAAAACATGTTCATGGAATGGAGCGAAGAATGAAAACAATATCTGAATGGTTTGATGAATATAGTGACAGCCATCAAAATAAAACCAATAAGCTGATTCACTGGGTTTGCGTACCGACCATCTATTTTTCGATTATTGGCATTCTAGCGCATTTCAGCGCTTTGCTGACTACCCTGCTACTGGTTTTGGCTTTTATCTTCTATGCACGCCTAGATCTTGTTTTGGCAGTAGCGATGGCTGTATTAACGTTGGTGATGGCTTGGCTCATCTGGATTCTGCCAGTCGGTACCGGTTTCTTTATTGCCCTGTTTGTCTTAGCCTGGATTGGCCAATTTTATGGGCACAAAGTGGAAGGTAAAAAGCCTTCGTTCTTCAAAGACCTCCAATTCCTCCTCATTGGCCCAATTTGGTGCATGGATGCCTATTTAGGTAAAATCCTACCGAACTGGAAATCGCGCCATAACAGCGCAATTATGAGCGTTTAAACGCCATATTCGATTTATCCAATTGGAAGAACCTTATTGATAGGTTCTTCCTTGATGTTTTAACCAGCCATCGACATGTTTTCGCGCAGGGTCATGATGCGTCCAGTGAATCACCCCGCCCTTGTCACTGTATTCATATTCTCCATAAAACTCGACCTGATCCTGTTTTTGAATACTCTGAATACGCGGTGCCAGATCGATATTATGTGCAACCAGTACAGTTTGGCCATTTGGTAATTCGAGGATAAACTTTTGATGGCGCGATCCTTCATGATCATCTGGCAAAACGGCAATCACCTGCCCGCTTGAACGCACTTGTAGATCACTCTGGCGCTGTTGAAACGCCCGTGCAATTCGGTCCAAATCATCAGTCGTTTGAGAGGGTACTAAATTAGGCTCTGAATCAAGCGTTTCAGTTGTAGTATCAGATGCGGATGGAATAAGTGGTTGGGATTGTTGTAGATCCAGGCCCAGATAAGCAGCAATCAACAGTGCAATGACTGCACCGATGCTCAGATTGGTTTTATTTGGCATTTTTATAACTTTTTTATTAAATGATGAATACATGATCTGAGCTCTATCACCAAACCCAAATCCTATTCTTGAATTGCTGATGAAGAATAAATCAACATAAAAAAGCCCCATCAATCAGATAGGGCTTTTTCTAATTCCTAAGGAATTATTTTGCAGCAGCTTGAGCAGCAGCAACTTCTTCAGCGAAGCTCATTTCTGCTTTTTTCTCAATGCCTTCACCAACTTCGAAACGAACGAAGTTTGCAACTGTAGTACCAGTTGCTTTAAGAACGTCTGCGACTTTCTTATCGTTGTCGATTACGTACATTTGACGCTCAAGCACAACTTCATTCAAGTATTTCTCAACAGAACCTACAACCATCTTCTCAACGATATTTGCTGGCTTGCCAGATTCAAGTGCTTTCGCTTCAGCAATTTCTTTCTCTTTCGCGATAAGCTCAGCAGAAACGCCTTCAGCATTTACAGCAACTGGGTTGAACGCAGCAACGTGCATTGCCAAGCCTTTACCTGTAGCTTCATCACCAGTGTAAGAAACAACAACACCGATTTTAAGACCGTGTTTGTAAACTGCAAGGTTTTCGCCTTCAACAATTTTCGCACGACGTACTTGGATGTTTTCACCGATTTTTTGAACAAGAGCGATACGCGCTTCTTCAACAGTTGCACCATCTTCTAGTTTCAATTCAGCGATTTGAGCAGGATCAGTTACGTTTGCAGCAAGTGCAGCAGCAGCAACTTTCGCAGAGAAACCAGCAAAGTTTTCGTCTTTTGCAACGAAGTCAGTTTGACAGTTAACTTCTAGAAGAAGTGCTTTGTTGCCGTCTTGAGCAATTGTGATTGCGCCGTCAGCAGCAATGTTACCTGCTTTTTTAGCAGCTTTAGCTTGACCAGATTTACGTAGGTTGTCGATCGCTAGTTCAACGTCGCCGCCCGCTTCTGTCAAAGCTTTTTTACATTCCATCATTGCAAGACCAGTACGATCGCGCAATTCTTTAACCATGCTTGCTGTAACTGCAGTCATGTTTATCTCCTAAATTCGGTAGAAAATGAATTCTTTTTAGAACAGAAACGGCCCAGAGGAGTTCTCATGGGCCGCCTGCATACATAACGCTTACTTTGCCACCATCACATGTCGCAAAAATGACAAGCTAGCGTCAAACGCATTAAGCCTCAGAAGCTGGAGCTTCTTCTGCTTTAGCTTGTGCATTTGCTTGTGATTGAGCATATTCTTTACCAGCAAGAATCGCATCAGCCATAGCAGAAGCATAAAGTGTTACTGCACGGATCGCATCATCGTTACCCGGGATAACGTAGTCTACGTTGTCTGGGTTAGAGTTTGTATCAACGATACCGATTACAGGAATACCAAGGTTCTTCGCTTCTTTGATTGCAATCGCTTCGTGATCAACGTCGATTACGAATAATGCGTCAGGTAAACCACCCATGTTTTTAACGCCGCCTAAGCCACGCTCAAGTTTTTCCATCTCACGAGTACGCTCTAGAGCTTCACGTTTAGTCAGCTTAGCGAAAGTACCGTCTTGAGATTGAGTTTGAAGGTCTTTTAAACGGTTGATAGATTGGCGAAGTGTTTTCCAGTTCGTCAACATACCACCTAACCAGCGGTGATCTACATATGGTTGACCAGCGCGTTGAGCTTGTTCACGGATGATTGCAGAAGCTGCACGTTTAGTACCAACGAACAAAACTTTGTTCTTTTTGCTAGCCAAGTTGTTAGCAAAGTTCAAAGCATCATTTAACGCAGGAACAGTGTGCTCAAGGTTGATGATGTGAATTTTGTTACGCGCACCAAAGATGTAATCACGCATCTTTGGATTCCAGAAACGAGTTTGGTGACCAAAGTGCGCGCCAGCTTGAAGAAGGTCGCGCATGCTTACGTTGTAATCTGCCATTTTCTTTACCTTAAAGTTTGGGTTAGGCCTCCATATACCCGCATTCTCCACCCTAAAGGGCACCCAGAGTAATGTGTCGATATATGTGCGGATTTTTTTGCCTCATCGCACAAAGCCCGTGAAATTTATTCACGAAAAAGCATTTGATAAAATGGGCGGCTATTTATACCATAGTCACACACAAATTTCCAAAAGTTTTTAGAGATCATGAACAACACTTACCAAGCTCCACGTCGACTCATCAAAACCCCTGACGAAATTGAAAAAATGCGTGTGGCAGGGCGACTGGCGGCAGAAGTTTTGGATATGATCAAACCGCATATTGTTCCAGGTGTCACCACTCTGGAACTTGATACGATTTGTCATGACTATATTGTCAATCAACAACAGGCAATTCCTGCATGCTTAGGCTATGGCGCTGCACCGGGTCGACCTGCCTTCCAACATACTATTTGTACTTCTGTAAACCATGTGGTGTGTCACGGCATTCCATCAGACAGTAAAAAATTGAAAAAAGGCGACATCCTGAACATTGATGTGACCGTGATTAAAGATGGCTACCATGGTGACACCAACATGATGTATATCGTGGGTGGTGAAACCACGATCCTTGCCAACCGTCTATGTAAGGTAGCGCAAGAAGCCATGTACCGGGGTATTGAAACTGTAAAACCGGGTTCAACCATTGGCGATATTGGTCATGCCATTCAGCAGTATGTTGAATCCGAGCGTTTTGGCGTGGTACGTGAATATTGTGGTCACGGTATTGGTACAACTTTCCATGACGAACCGCAAGTGCTGCATTATGGTCAGCCAGATACCGGCATGGTACTTGAAGAAGGCATGACCTTTACCATTGAGCCAATGGTCAATGGTGGTGACTGGAAAACCAAATTACTCGGTGATAAATGGACAGTGGTCACCAAAGACCATTCATTGTCAGCACAATATGAACATACGATTCTGGTGACCAAAACCGGCGCGGAAATTTTAACAGCACGCCCGGACGAAGATTTGTCACGCTTTAGTGCGTAACCACAACATCAACAACACAAAATGGTCACTTTAAAGTGGCCATTTTTATTTTATATTTCATGCATTCGTATGCATGACCGAGATGTAAAAAGTCTCCCCTTGCCTGCTTCCAGCGCATCGAAATTCAAGATAAAGTTCGGCCAATACACCATTTTTTCCTTAAAGTTTTCCAAATTCTTTTGCCCTATCTGCACCATTTTAGGCTAAGATAATGTGCTTTTTATTTTTTAATCCCTATAAGAAGGAATACTGCCGTGGACGTACGTCTCTCTGATCGTGTGAATGCCATCAAACCGTCCCCTACGCTTGCTGTGACCAACAAAGCTGCTGAATTAAAAGCTGCAGGTCACAACGTGATTGGTTTGGGCGCAGGTGAACCAGATTTTGATACCCCTCAACACATCAAAGATGCAGCAATTGCAGCGATTAACAACGGTTTCACCAAATACACCGCTGTTGACGGTACGCCAGGTCTTAAAAAAGCCATTATTGCTAAATTCAAACGCGACAATAACCTAGACTATGCAGCAAACCAGATTCTGGTTTCTTGTGGTGGTAAGCAATCATTCTTTAACTTGGCCCTTGCTTTATTAAACAAAGGTGATGAAGTCATCATCCCTGCACCATTCTGGGTAAGCTACCCGGACATGGTGATCATCGCTGAAGGTGTTCCTGTTATTGTGAAATGTGGTGAAGAACAACGTTTCAAAATCACCCCTGAACAATTAGAAGCTGCAATCACTGACAAAACACGTCTAGTAGTATTGAACAGCCCGTCTAACCCTACAGGTATGATCTATACCAAAGCTGAGCTTGAAGCGCTGGCTGACGTACTTCGTAAATACCCAGAAGTGTATATCGCATCTGATGACATGTACGAACCAATCCGTTGGGATGACGAGTTCTACAACATCGCAACAGTTGCACCAGACCTTTATGACCGCACGATTGTGTTAAACGGTGTGTCTAAAGCTTACGCAATGACTGGCTGGCGTATCGGCTACGCAGCGGGCCCTGCTAAACTGATTGGTGCAATGAAAAAGATCCAGTCTCAATCAACTTCTAACCCAACTTCTATTTCGCAAGTTGCTGCTGAAGCTGCATTGAATGGTCCTCAAGACGTTCTTGAACCAATGATTGAAGCATTCAAACGTCGTCATGACCTAGTTGTGAAAGGCTTGAATGATATTCACGGTATTTCTTGCTTGCCTGCTGATGGCGCATTCTATGCATATGCCAACATCAAACCGTTGATTCGTGCAAAAGGTCTTAAATCTTGCACAGAATTCTCTGCATGGTTACTGGAAGAAACTGGCGTTGCAGTAGTACCTGGTGATGCATTCGGTCTTGGCGGTTTTATGCGTATCTCTTACGCTACTGCTGACGAAGTACTGGTAGATGCCCTTGCTCGTATCAAGAAAGCTGCTGATTCTATCGAAGGCGTTGATGCTGCGATTGCTTCAATCGAAGCTGAAAAAGCTGCAAAATAATCTAGCTTGCTAAATAAAAAAACCCGCGAATTTCGCGGGTTTTTTTATGTTCTTCAACATGTATTAAACAGTGAGCCGTATTCGCTTATAGCTCAAGTATTTAATGAGTAAACAAACAAAACATAGACTTGCTGCAATCGTGTACGCAATACTCAACATCCACCAAAAACCATGAATCCCCAATGCATTGCTTTGCCAATTGAACAGTGTCATTGGATGATACGCCACATACCAACCACCACCTAAGCCCACGACCAGCACCGTACTGATAAAAATAAACATCGGTCTGACAATTCTCGCCAGCAACGTAGCATTGCCAAACTAATCACCAGTAGCTCATCAAAGATATGCATCCAACACATTAACAAGATCGATGCCAAGGCTAATGTAATCACCTGCGCATCATTGCTAAATAACCCTACAATCCAACTATCTAAACCCCAAATAGTCAACATGACAACGATAGCTATTAGCATCACAGCCATCAGTGCCCGTTTACTGAGTTGCCATGCAGCATCAATCTGCTCCGCACCGATTTTAGTCGACACCAAAATACCGAAGGCGGATGCCATCGACATCGGCAACATAAACATCAAGCCCAATAAACCAAGCATCACCTGATGTGCATTCACTACAATGTCACCCGAAGGCAAGATCAGCAAAGCAATCGCGCTGATGGCAAATACATCCACAAAAGTCACCACCGCATTGGGCAATCCAATTTTTAAAATTTTCCACAAAGTCTGCCAGTGAAAGAAAACACCAGACCACTGGATCTTTAACTTCCGCTCAAGGAAGAAAAAATAGTAAACAAACAACAGTACCCACTGCACAATCAAATGTGCCATGAATGCACCTTCAACCCCATAGCTTGTAACATAACCTTCAATGCCATAAATCAAGACATAAGCCAAAGTCACTTTGAGCAGTAAATAGATCATATTGGCGTAGAACACGCGCTTAGCCTGCCCACAAGCTTGGGTTAAAATATATAAAATGCGCAACAATAAATGCGCTGGAATCGTCCAAGCCAACAGCCACAGACATGACACAATCAATGCCTGTAAGGCCGCATCTGCCTTTAAAAAATGAAGTAAAGGAGTTGCATGATTAAACAGGTACATCGCAACAGCAGAAATCACCAGTACAATCAAAATACTTTGCTTCACAATACGCTGTATATCCGCATAATCCTGACGTCCATTGGCTTCTGCCAGCTCTTGCATCATGCCCTGTAACACCCCAATACCCGTCACAAAGCACACAGAATAAACAGACAAACAGACTGCCAATGCAGCCACATACTGAGGTGAAAAATGTGATAGAAAAATCACGTCGAACAAACTACTGAGCATAATAATGGCATTACTGAGAAAAATAGGCACCCAAAGATGCAGAAACTTTGTCATTATCCTATCACTCGATTTTTAATTCTTTTATAAGATTCGTTTTTTGGCAGATTATTTAGATCTGAGATATTTCATTAGAAATGTATACCAGTATCCTGCCATAACTCATTCTATTTCTTATTTTTTATAAAAATGACTTTACTGAGGTGCAGGCAATGTACTTCTTACAAAATAATCCGCCATTCCTATACCAGATTGCTATTATCGATGTCACAATTTTGAATTAAATCTCAACAACTCAAGAATAATGACAGGAAAATTACAATGAACCCAAAAGAAATGAGCGGTTTAGCATTACTGGAAGCGATGCGTGATGAAAAAATCCCGGCCTCAAGTATTAGCGAAACCATGTCGATGCAACCAGCAGTGATTAAAAGCGGACATGTAGAATTTAAGGTAAAAGCTGATCATCGACATTTAAATCCGCTTGGCGGCGTCCATGGTGGTTTTGCTGCAACCGTTTTGGATACCGTGACAGGCTGCGCGATTCATACTTTACTTGAAGCAGGTGTCGGTTATGGCACCATTGATCTGAATGTAAAGATGTGCCGCCCCATACCTCAGAATCAGCCACTGAAAGCCGTAGGAAAATCAATTAATCTCAGTAGAAATTTAGGTATTTCTGAAGGTCAGATTCTGGATGAAGAAGGTCGCCTGTATGCTCATGCCACTGCGACCTGTATGATTATTCGGACTGAATGAATATTGGTAGCCTGTACAATTCATCAGACACTTAATTTAAATAATATTACTTTTCGCCTGCCCTGCTTTAACAAATGACAAGCGTGGTCGAGTTAAGCCTTGAAACTCAAAATAATGCTTGGAAACATTGGCTAATTCCACATCTTGTGTTTGTGTTGTTGAGGCTTGCCACGCTTTAGACTGATTAGTACCTGTCAAAAGATTGCCAGAAATGGCATAGATATAAAGGTCTTTGCCTTGCTCTTTCAGATAGTCTGCATTCAGGAAAACTTCAAAGTTAAATTGACGTTCAGTTTCTACCAACCATTTTTCTGCAAACCATAATTGCAGCAAATCACCTAAATAAAGTGATTTTTGCGCCAAGGGCCATAGCGTGATATGAGCGTCTTTAACCGGGATATAATACTGTGCAGGATCAGCAATAATTTGCAGATAGTTTTCTTGATAATAAGCCAGTTGAGAGAAAATTTGAGGGATGCTGAGCGTATTCATTCGCTGTCTCCGGTTTAGCCATTTTTGTGCTGGCAAGTAGGTTTAAATCCACACTGTTTGACCATTTGGTCAAACGACTTTATGGTTTTAATCTAGCAAGTGAAATTTATTCTGACAAGTATTTTTCGTGAAATTTATGCAATTGCCTAAATTAAAAACAGACAGGCTGTATTTATAATAAATATGATAATTTTTGCTTGACCCCTGTCAAAATCTCTCTATAATCGCTTTCAGATTCTCCAATAGCTCAGTCGGTAGAGCGACGGACTGTTAATCCGCAGGTCCCTGGTTCGAGCCCAGGTTGGAGAGCCAAATTCAAGAAAGCCCACTCATAATGAAGTGGGCTTTTTTATTACTTAAAATTTGACGGCTTGTTATTTTCAAATATTTAAAATAAATAATTATTTTCAATCCCTCATAAAACTCGATATATAAATACCCCTCTTTTAAAATTTCGAGATATAAAAAATCCCCCATAGATGGAGGATTTTTAAGCTGTCACCGAGATTAAGCCGCTTGAGCCGGAACACCGCTATGAAAACGGAAAGTTTCATCAGGCGTGAGAATTAGCTGTTTTTCAACTTCACGAATATGCAGGATTCGCTCCTGAATATCCTCTTTCGGATTTTTCAGTTTCGCTGTGGTAGCCACATCCATCGCCAAAGCCAGATAGTCTTCAAAATGGCGAGATTCGGACTTGAGCAGGTAGCGGTAGTAACGTGCTAACTCATCATCAACACGCGAAGCAAGTGCGTAGAAACGCTCACAGGAACGTGCTTCCACAAAGGCACCAATCACCAAGACATCAATCAAGGCTTCAGGCTCAAAAGTGCGGATTTCCTTACGCAAACCACCAGCATAACGCCCTGCACTCAAGTTCTGCCAAGCCTGACCGCGCTTGTTCATCAATTCAAGTACTTGCTCATAATGCAGCATTTCTTCACGCACCAGCTGTGCAAGCTTTACCTGTAGATCAACAAAATAGCTATAGCGGAACATCAGGTTCATGGCCGTGCTGGCTGCTTTTTTTTCACAGTTGGCATGATCCTGCATCAAGATTTCAAGATTTTCGACTGCCATATCCAGCCATGCTTGCGGTGTTTCACAACCGAGGAACGCAATCACCGGCAGCATCAGTTCATCATAATTAATATTCGACATAACGACTCTGATCTTAACGCGCTGACTTAATCACGGCTTTCATTTGCTGAACGGCTTGTGCTAGGCCAACAAATACTGCATCTGCAATTAAAGAATGGCCAATATTCAGCTCATGAATCTGTGGAATCGCAGCAATTGGCGTTACGTTATCCAGATTTAAGCCATGACCTGCATTCACCACCAAACCTTTAGATGCAGCATATTCAGCACCTTTCACAATGCGTTCCAGTTCCGCTTGTTGCGCTTCTGGAGTTTCTGCATCGGCATAGGCGCCTGTGTGAATCTCAATCGTCGGTGCACCACAAGCAACTGCTGCATCAATTTGTGCAAAATCGGCATCAATAAATAAAGATACATCACAACCAATGGCTTCCAGCTCTTGAGTCGCGGCTTTTACAGCATCAAAATTACCCACGACATCCAGACCACCTTCAGTGGTCACTTCCTGACGTTTTTCAGGAACAAAGCAAACATGCTGAGGCTTGATTTCCTTGGCAAAGGCGATCATTTCATCTGTTACCGCCAACTCAAGGTTCATACGGGTTTTTAACGCAGGACGCATACGACGCACATCGTCATCCTGAATGTGGCGACGGTCTTCACGCAAGTGCAAGGTAATGCCTTCTGCCCCTGCCTGTTCGCAGATCAATGCAGCATTGACTGGGTCTGGGTACGTCGTACCACGTGCTTGTCTTAATGTTGCGACATGGTCAATATTGACACCAAGTAATGCAGCCATAATCTTTTCCTAACTACGATTGAGATTGAGAGTTTTGAATCCAGAGTTGTCGACTTTTTAATGGTCGATCACCAAGCAAGGCCGTGATCACCTGTCGATACAGTTTCGTCAGTAATTGTAACTGTTCCGGATTAAAATCCCCACCATTTTCATGCGTCAACATGCTTAAAATCTGTTGACCAGATAGGGTGGAGCGTAAGGCTTTGGCCGATGGCATAAAGCCGGCATTGAGCTGAAAATAATAGTGCTGTTGTGGATCAATCTGCGCCTGATTGGCATCTACCGAAAAATCCAGACCATAACCGAGTTCTTCCAGCAAAACATACTCAAACTGGCGCAAGATCTGTTTTAAATATAAATTTGGATTAGATTGTACGGATAATTGCTGTAATGCAGTTAAGGTCTCAGCATATTTGGCAAAAGTTTGCGGCATTTCGACTTCTAAAGGACATAACCGCAACAGGATTTCATTCAGATAAAAACCTGAGAAAAAGGCATCGCCAAAAAAGAAAATCGGCTGATTGACAATTTCCAGTTTAGTAAAATTTTTGAGTTCGGATTTACCTGAAGCCTGCAAGCGAATGGGCTGATACTGTGGTGGTGGCATTTGCCTGAGAATACCATCTACCCTGCCATATTCTTGGATAAATAAATTCACAATATGACTGCGTTCACGGTACTTACGATGATGAATCAAATAGCCATGCAGTACTTCATTACGCATAAGCGGGTACTTTAATCCTTATCTTTTTTTGATTTTTTATCATCTTCTTCGTCATCCCCATCCGGGATCACTGCACCCACAACAGCCGCAGTACCTTTGACTGCGACTTTTGTGGTTTTATAAGCCACCTTGACAGGAACCGTAACCACTTTATGAATACAGCCTTGCAGGAATAAAACACATACAACTACTGCTAACACTTTTATCATCACGGCATTCCTTAAAGGGTCTTACAAATTTTTATCGCTTAGATATCACTATAACCTAAGCTTTTTAATGCACGCTCATCATCAGACCAGCCACCTTTGACTTTCACCCAAAGGGTTAGCATGATTTTTTGCTCGAACATTTTTTCCATGTCGAGACGCGCATCCATACCGATTTTTTTCAGTTTGACACCTTTTTCACCAATCACAATGGCTTTTTGGCTCGGACGATCGACAAAAATCGTGGCATCAATATACGTACAGGCTGCCTTCATACGACCGGTTTTTTCATTCAAGACCGGTTCTTCAGTTTTGAAGGATTCGATCTGAACGGTCAAATCGTATGGAAGCTCTTCACCCAGTTGGCGCATGATCTTTTCACGGATAATTTCAGATGCCAGGAAACGCTCTGAACGATCGGTTAGTTGATCCAGCGAGTACAGTGGTGGCTGGAATGGAAGATACTTGGCAATCGTGTCACGCAAATGTTCAAGATTGGCACCACGAAGCGCAGATACCGGTACGATTTCTGCAAAGTTCATCAGCTTTTCGCGTTCACGAATCAGCGGCAGAGCTTCGTTCTTGTTTTCAAAAGTATCCAGCTTGTTAATCACCAGAATGACTGGCATTTCAGCATTTTTTAGCTTTTCCAGAACCAGGTCATCGTTTGGCGTCCACTTTTGTGCATCCACTACGAATAAAACCAGGTTCACATCACGCAAAGCCGAATGTGCCGCACGGTTCATCATTTTATTGATGGCACGGACTTCTTTTTTATGCATCCCAGGTGTATCAACAAATACTGCCTGAGATTTTTCACGTGAATCAATCCCCACGATTTTATGACGTGTGGTTTGAGGTTTACGTGAAGTAATCGAAAGTTTCTGACCCAGAATATGGTTCATTAAGGTAGATTTACCCACATTCGGGCGACCTACAATGGCAACAAAACCACTGCGATAATCCGATGGGATTTCGGTGCCTTGTGCGCTAAAAAATTGACTAATAAGGTCGTGACTGTCGCTTTGCGACTCGTGATCAGCATCAATGTGATCGGAATGAGTAGTCATTAAGACTTATGCTCCAAAAGTTTCAAAATATCCGCCGCAACGGCTTGTTCAGCAAAACGTCGACTCGCGCCTTCGCCTTGCATAGTCGGCAATCCCGCAATCTGGCATTCCACTTTAAAATGCTGATTGGGTGCATCACCTTGAATATCTACAACCTCGTAAACTGGGAGAGGTTTCTTACGTGCTTGTAAATACTCTTGTAAGCGAGATTTAGGATCTTTAAGCTGATCTGTGGGCTCAATATGATCTAAATAGGGTTCGTACCATTTTAACACAATCGGTTCTAGCACAGTGAGATCACCGCAGTCGACATAGATTGCGCCAATAATGGCTTCTACTGTATCTGCCAGTATAGACTCACGATGATGACCACCAGATTTCAATTCACCGGTACTGAGAATTAAATTCTGGCTCAGTTTTAAATCATTGGCGATTTTTCCTAATGCTTCCTGACGAACCAGGGTTGCACGCATACGCGTCAACCGGCCTTCATTTTCACTTGGATAGGCATTAAAAAGATAATTCGCAATGATCATCCCTAAAAGAGAATCGCCCAGAAATTCCAGGCGCTCGTAGTTGTGTTTATGACTGACTGAACGATGAGTCAATGCCAGTTTCAGCAAATCAGCCTGTTTAAACTGATAGCCGATCCGTTTGGCAAGACGTTCATCATTTAGCTTTGACTGTGCTTTGATCAAACTCTTTCTCAAACTTCATCACTAAATCGATATTCATTATGAAATTTTTACGAATTTCATAATTCTTGTGCACCTGTAAACCATCGGTATTGGTGACTTTGGCAATTTCATCAAACTTCAGATCACGAATATTATTCATTTCTAAACGCTGACTCATCTGTTGACGGAATGTTTCTGGCGTTATATTGGCTGGAGCATTTTTTAACAGCGCCTCAATCTCACCATCGACCATACGATCATCGAAGTATGGTCCCCACACCGCAATCGCCACTTTTGCAAGAAATGCAAAGCCCACGATTGCAATTAAAACCCCAATATAAGAAGCACCTTGTTGATGTCTCATTTTTATTTTCCTGATTGAAACAATTAATCGATTGTTCCGTTTCGACCAAACGATGGCAATTTAAAGCCAGGTTCTTTATGCATCCAGATATAGAAGGCACGACCTGTTAAGTTTTCTTCCGGAACAAGCCCCCAGAAACGACTGTCAGCACTCTGATCGCGATTATCCCCCATCGCAAAGTAATGACCTTCTGGTACTTTCACTTCCCAATATAAACCATTTTCACCTGAATATTTACCATTTTCCAAGTAGTTAATAAAAGGTGCCTGACGAGCGACATTCACGCCTTCCAGCTCACGCATGGTAAAGGTATGCTCACCCAGGGTTTCTTTATGGTAAATGGCATTTGGAGTATCTAAACGGTCTTTTTCGCGGCTAAATTTTACTGGAACTTTCGCTACTTTTTCACCATTAATGCTCAACTGGCCATAATCATAAACAATATGATCGCCTGGCAAGCCGACAATACGCTTGATATAACTGATGGTCGGTTGCGGTGGATAACGGAATACCGCCACATCACCACGTTCCGGACTGCCGGTATCAATAATTTTGGTATTGACCATAGGCAGTTTGATGCCATAGTCAAATTTATTCACCAGAATAAAATCACCAGTTTCCAGCGTCGGCACCATCGAATCGGATGGAATATTAAAAGGTTCATATAAAAACGAACGCAGTACCAGCACAATGGTCAGTACCGGCCAAAAGTCATAAGCCCAGGTGATAATAAAATTCTCATGGCCCTTACCTCGGGTTTGTCTTTGTTTCAAGACAAACTTGTCTAGCAACCACACTGCGACAAAAAACAGGGTCGCAGGCACAAGAATCAAATTAAAATCAAAATCCATGGGCTTATATCCTTATTATTTTAGCGTTCGACTTTTAATACGGCTAAGAACGCTTCTTGCGGGATTTCTACGCTACCCACCTGTTTCATGCGTTTCTTACCTTCTTTCTGTTTAGACAGAAGTTTTTTCTTACGTGACACGTCACCACCATAACACTTCGCCAATACGTTTTTACGCATCGCTTTCACAGTCGAACGTGCAATGATTTGCGCACCAATTGCCGCCTGAATCGCGACATCAAACATTTGACGTGGAATCAGGTCTTTCATTTTTTCAACCAGTGCAATACCACGATGGCGTGCATCGTTACGGTGACAGATCATCGCCAAGGCATCGACTTTTTCACCATTGATCAAGACATCTACTTTGACTAAAGAGGAGCTTTCAAAACGGACAAAGTTATAGTCGAGTGATGCAAAACCACGTGAACAAGACTTCAATTTATCAAAGAAATCCATGACCACTTCGGCCATTGGAATTTCGAAAGTAATAGAAACCTGATTCGCCATAAACTTCATGTCTTTTTGCACACCACGGCGCTCAACACACAATGTCATGACATTACCCAAGTACTCTTGCGGCACAAGGATATGACATTCAGCAATCGGTTCACGCAGATCTTCAACCGTTGAACCATCAGGCATTTTGGATGGACTGTCGATATAAATCGTCTGTCCATTCTTCATCACCGCTTCATAAATTACAGTTGGCGCAGAAGAAATCAGGTCAAGATCGTACTCGCGTTCCAGACGTTCCTGTACGATCTCCATGTGCAGCATGCCCAAGAAGCCGCAGCGGAAACCAAACCCGAGTGCATCTGAACTTTCAGGTTCAAAGAACAAGGCCGAGTCATTGATTTGCAGTTTATGCAATGCTTCACGGAAAGGTTCAAAATCGCTGGCATCAATCGGGAATAGACCGGCATAAACCTGCGGTTTCACCTTTTTAAAGCCCGGTAATGTTGCCACTTCAGGTGTCGCTGCCAGAGTAATCGTATCACCAACCGGTGCGCCGAAAATATCTTTAATACCAGCAATCACAAAGCCAACTTCACCCGCTTCCAGCATACCGGTTTCAGTATGTTTCGGGTTAAAGATCCCCACGGAAGTAATGATATGCGTTTGACCGGTTGATTTAATCAACATTTTGTCGCCTTTACGCACACGCCCCTGCTTGACCCGAACCAAAGAAACTACACCAAGGTAGTTATCAAACCATGAATCCACAATCAGCGCTTGTAACGGCGCTTCGCGATCACCCTCAGGTGCAGGAATTACATTGACCAGTGTTTCAAGCACACCTTCAATACCCAAACCTGTTTTTGCAGAACAGGTCGGCGCTTCTGTGGCTTCAATCCCGATAATGTCTTCAATTTCCTGAATCACACGTTCAGGTTCAGCTTGCGGCAAGTCGATCTTGTTCAGTACCGGAAGGACTTCCAGACCTTGTTCAATTGCGGTATAGCAGTTGGCAACAGACTGTGCTTCTACGCCCTGTGCTGCATCTACAACCAGCAAGGCACCTTCACAGGCAGCGAGCGAGCGTGATACTTCATACGAGAAGTCGACGTGCCCCGGTGTATCAATAAAGTTCAACTGATACTCTTGACCGTTGGGATGAGTATAGTACAAGGTTACCGAAGTGGCTTTAATGGTAATCCCACGTTCGCGCTCAAGCTCCATTGAGTCAAGGACTTGAGCCTGCATTTCACGATCTTGCAAGCCGCCACAAGTTTGAATAAAGCGATCCGCTAGGGTCGATTTACCGTGGTCAATGTGCGCAATAATCGAGAAGTTACGAATGTTTTTAATATCAACAGATTTTTTAGCTTGCGCCATGGGTTACCTTGAGAAAAAACGCGCTATGTAATTTAAAAATATTACATAACAAAAGCCGAATAGAAATTGCGAAGGATTATAGCAGAATGGTGATCTAGAAAAAGAATTATATTTTTTCCTTTATTCCCTATGTCGCGTACACATCAGTCAGATGAAGTCTCGATCGCCATGATTAGAAAATAGCTCCCCAACTCCACTTCTTCCTCAATATTATCCAGATGTACTGCTCAAACTGGAAAATTTTGTCTCATTAATCCAGATGTAAAGTTGAAAAATCAAAAGGATTTACATGTTCTGAAAGTGGCTGATAAGCTTGAGTAAAAGTTGGTGACATGCGTTTTGGACGTCCGGTGGCCATTTCAATACAGGCCCATTGTGTACTTCCGGTAAATAACACGGTCTGATCCTGTGGTCGATAAAATGCGTATTGTCTAAATGAATACAGGGCATTGATATCATTCAGCCAGGTGCGCAGAATAATCTCGTCTCCTTCAAAAGCTGCCTTGCGATATTGCACCTGATGCTCAACCGCAACCATGGCATGTTTCAGTTCCACATATTGCTTTAATCCCAAGCCCAGTTTTTCAATATGAGCTGATGCGACATCCTGCATCCATTGCACATAGACCACATTGTTCACATGACCCAAGCCATCAATATGTTTGGCTTGTACCTTTAAAGAAAGATCAAAAATACCGCTCACTTTGCTGTTATCCTTTCCATGATTTTAAGGCTATAGAGTCTACCGAATTTATCGCTGGGGTAAATTGCAAAAAATAAAAAACCGCTTATACAAGCGGTCTTTCATGAAAATCTAGCAATTTTATGAGATCCGCATTCCGACCACTGCAAGCTGACCCTGACGAATCAAGGTGACACGCGCGATGCTACCCTTTTTCAGCTCAGACACCTCTTGCACAAACTGATTGGAATTCAGTACTGTCTGGTTATTAATTTGAGTGATCACATCATTCGGCATGATTCGTGCTTGTGCAGCAATACCGCCTGGACGTACATCCTGAATCACCACACCGCCTTTGATTTCCAAACTCGCTAACTCTGCCGGACTTAAGTCACGAATTGAAACCCCGATCACTGGCCCTTTGTTGGGTTGAGCCTGCGTGCTTGCTTTTGCTGGGGTATCATCTGGTGCCGCACTTAAAGTCGCTGCAATACTACGACGTTTATCATCACGCAAGATTTCAAGTTGTACCTGCTGCTGAGGTGCAGTACGGTTCAGATAGTTTAATAACTCGCTGGTACGTGAAATTGAGGTACCGTTGTATTTCAAGATGACGTCACTGGCACGCAGACCTGCACGTGCAGCCGGAGAGTTTGGTGCAACCTGAGTTACCAGAGAACCTTCTGGTTTAGGCAGGTTATAAGACTCAGCCAGATTACGGTCGATATCCTGCAAACTCACCCCCAGATATGAACGTGTCACTTTGCCGTTCTTCTTCAATTGATCTGCAACTTCCATCGCCACATCAATCGGGATCGAGAAGGACAAACCCATATACCCACCGGTTCCACTAAAGATCCGTGAGTTAACACCAACTACTTCACCACGCTGGTTAAACAGAGGACCACCGGAATTACCTGGGTTTAGAGCTACATCAGTCTGGATAAAAGGTACTGCAGTTTCACCCATCATGTTGCGCATTTTGGCACTGACAATTCCGGCAGAAGCGGAATAATCAAAGCCAAATGGCGAACCAATGGCGAGTACAGGCTCACCAACACGTAAGCGTCCGACATCTCCTGTCCGTAATTCTGGGAAATTCGAACCATTTACCTTCAGCAAAGCTACGTCAGTTCGTGCATCACTACCGACAACAGTGGCATCAATTTCACGACGGTCATTCAGGGTAATGGTGACTTTGGAAGCATCCTCAACCACATGATGATTGGTTAGCAGATAACCATCCTTGCTGATAAAGAATGCACTGCCATAGCCCGTCTTTTCCTGTGGCATACGCTGCTGCGGAATAATCACCTGATTGCCAAAAAAGCGGCGCAGAATTTCTGGAACTTGTTGTTGTAAGAGCTCTTCTTCGCTCATTTTTTTAACGACATTGACACTGACTACAGCAGGACTGACCTGCTCCACCAGATTTGAAAAATCAACCGGCGTAACCGCCTGCAACTGTGCAGCACTCATGGTGAGGGTCGCTGCAAATAATCCTTTTTTTAAGTCTAGAATTTTCATATAAATTATTCACTCAAATTGTTGATAAATTTATGTAAATAGGTTTTATCACAAACACTGTAAAGTTTAAGTAATAATATGTTTCAATACTTTATTCCGGGCAATATCTCATTATTAAAGCATTAAGTTAAGGCTTTGATTAATTTTTTTCATCAATAAATGAGCACTTTAACGCTTGCCTTTTGTACAAAAAAGCGCTGTTATTACCAAACTTTTTTTAAAATTAGCTGATGGACATGTCTAATTTATCCCTTACCCATCAATTTGACGTCATTATTGTGGGCAGTGGCGGTGCCGGTTTAAGTTTAGCCTTATCGCTCCCGGATCATTTTAATATTGCAGTCTTGGCGAAATCCACCCTGACAGATGCCAGCACTTTTTATGCGCAAGGCGGCGTGGCCGCAGTATTGGATGAAATGGACTCAATTGAACAGCATATTGATGACACGATGATTGCAGGCGCACAGCTATGTGAAATGGATGCGGTTAAACAGACGGTAGAAGGTGGCAAACCTTCAGTTGATTTCCTGCTGAAACACGGCGTGCAATTTACTCTGGATGAACAGGAACAGTTACATCTCACCCGTGAAGGTGGTCATTCACAGCGCCGAATTATTCATGCGGCCGATGCGACTGGTCGTGCCATTTCCACCACCTTGGTACAACGGGCCCAAGAAAAACAGAATATTAAAATCTTTGAAAATTATATTGCGATTGACCTGATCTGTTCACAAAAGCTCGGTTTAGACGGCGATAATCGTGCGCTGGGTTTATATGCCCTGGATGAAACAACTGAAAAAGTGCATACCTTCTTGGCTCCATTTACCGCCCTTGCCTGTGGCGGTGCTATGAAAGCTTATCTTTACACCTCAAATCCCGACATTGCCACGGGTGATGGTATTGCCATGGCTTATCGTGCCGGCTGCCGGGTCGCCAACATGGAATTTAACCAGTTTCACCCGACCTGCCTTTATCATCCACAAGCACGTTCTTTCCTAATTACTGAAGCAATGCGTGGCGAAGGCGCTTATCTGCGCCTGCCTGATGGTGAACGCTTTATGCTGCGTTTTGACGAACGCGCCGAACTCGCACCGCGTGATATTGTGGCACGTGCCATCGACTATGAAATCAAGCGTCTCGGTATTCGTCATGTCTGGCTGGACATTACCCATAAAGATGAAAGCTTTGTCAAAGAGCATTTCCCGACTCTGTATGCCCGTTTGCTTGAACTAGGGATCGATATTACCAAAGACATGATTCCAGTCGTTCCGGCAGCCCATTACACTTGCGGTGGCGTCGTGGTCGATGAAAACAGTCAGACTGATATTGCTGGACTCTATGCAATTGGGGAAACCTCTTATACTGGCCTGCATGGTGCTAACCGTATGGCCAGTAACTCACTTTTAGAATGTTTTGTCTATGGAATGAGTGCAGCCAAGCACATTCAGGAAAATTTCAAGGCCGATCAGCCAGCTCCTGCAGTCCCATCTTGGGATGATTCTCAGGTGACCAACCCGGATGAAGATGTGGTGATTCTGCAAAACTGGGATGAGCTACGTCAGACCATGTGGAACTATGTGGGCATTGTCCGCACCACCAAACGCTTGGAACGTGCACTACATCGCATTGAAATGCTGAAAAAAGAAATTACCGAGTATTATCAGGATTACCAGGTCAGCAAAAACCTGATCGAGCTGCGCAATCTAGTTTTAGTGTCTGAGATGATCGTGCGCTGTGCCATGCACCGCAAAGAATCTCGCGGTCTGCATTTCACCTTGGATTATCCCGAGCTGCTACCAGAACTACGTAAAACAGTCCTCGTCCCACCAAATTTTGAAGTGGAAACACCTTTGGTGAATTGTTAAAAGTGGATGGAGATAACACCCTTGGGTGATATCTCCTTTTCTTTTTAGATTTTTATTTGCTCAAAGTCAGCTTAGGCTATTTAGAGTGGTCATCTAACTTTCAAACATCTAACGTTGTGGTGGAATTGAATATGTTCCGGTCACATGCGCCACAGGTTCTTCATGATCTATCGAATAAATCCAGACTTCTCCCACGATCAGTGCCTTGCCGACCTTGATCAGCTTACACTCTCCCCGTATATCTGTCCCACCTGAAGGTTTACGTAAGAAGTTGATATTCAGATTGGTCGTGACAGCCAAACCGACCAATCCAATTTCACCCAGAATGGCAACATAAAGAGCAAAATCCGCCAAGGTCATCATGGTTGGGCCAGAAACCGTGCCGCCTGGACGCAATTCCTCTGATCTCACCTGATAAAGCAAAGTGGCTCCACGCGGAGAAACGGCTTCAATCCGGCACTTCTCCAGGCTTTGTGGAAATTCTTGTTGTAAAAATTGTTCTATCTCAGTTTTGGTCGTTTTCATATGATTAAAAAATCTTCTATATCAGCCTTAATATAGAAGATTCTTCACAGATAAACCTAGAGAAAAATTAAATAAAAAGTATTTTAATAATCGGCTTATTTTAAATAACTTAAGGCCTGCTCAAATACCTGCTCAGGCGTTTGAGTTGCATCCAGACGTTTGATCCGTTCAGGATGACGTTGCCATAAAGTTTCATATCCCGCTCTCACTTTCTCAAAGAAAGTGACTTTTTCCTGTTCAAAGCGATCCAGCGCACCACGTTCACGTGCTCGGTTCATCCCCAGTTCAATAGGTGCTTCTAACCAGAACGTGATGTCCGGCATGCGTGCGACAAAGTGGTCATTCAGTAACTGCAACTTGGTTTCGCTCAGACCCCGACCTGCACATTGATAGGCAAAGCTGGCATCGCTAAAACGGTCACATAAGACAATTTTCCCAGCTTCTAATGCGGGCAGAATCACTTGTGCCAGATGCTGGGCACGCGCCGCATACATCAATAACAGCTCGGTATCATGCGCCATGGCTTCTTCATGGTTCACAGCCAGCAACAGCGAGCGAATCTGCTCAGCCATCGGGGTTCCACCGGGTTCACGAGTCAAAATAACATCTTTGCCCTGGGCGATAAAATCTTCATAGATCGAACGAATGAGCGTGGTTTTACCTACACCTTCTGTGCCTTCAAAGCTAATAAACATACTCATTCCTTATTTTTCGAGCGTAAAATCGTCAGATATTCCTGTACGGCTTTATTGTGGTCATTCAGATTGCTCGTGAACTTATGTCCACCATTACCGGTAGCGACAAAATACAGGTTGTCAGAATTATCCGGATGCATGGCTGCTTCAATGGCTTTCTTGCTTGGCAACGCAATTGGCGTTGGCGGCAAACCTGAAATAGTATAGGTGTTATACGGCGTCGGTGTGCGTAAATCTTTACGGGTAATATTGCCATTATAATTATCGCCCATTCCGTAAATCACTGTTGGATCGGTCTGTAAACGCATGCCAATTTTTAAACGGCGTACAAATACCCCAGAAACCTGTTCCAATTCACGATCTACACTGGTCTCTTTTTCAATAATCGATGCCATAATCAGCGCGTCATATTTATTCTGATATGGCAGATCAGTTGCACGTTTCGCCCACGCCTCATCCAGTGCTTTCATCTGTCGCTGATAAAGATTGGTCAGAATTTTACGGTCAGTTTCACCTTTGGCAAAGAAATAAGTATCCGGTGCAAACAGCCCTTCAGGATGTGAAAACGGAATATTCAGTTCTTTGAGTAATTGCTCAGTAGGCAGATGCAGCACTTCTTTGGTGACCAGATCATTTTTCTTCAGGGCATCAATCAGTTGCTTAAAAGTCGTTCCTTCAATCACCAGAATCCGGCTCATCTGGGCATTGTCTGCATCGGAAATCATCTCCAAGACCTGACGGATGCTCATGCCCTGGCGCACTTCATACACGCCCGCTTTCATAGTGTCATGAATCATGATGCGCTGATACAGTTTGAGAATGATCGGAAAACTCACCTGATTTTCTTTAGCCAGACGATCAATAAAACCGGAATAGGTTTGACCAGATTCAATCGCGAGCAGCTGTTTTTTTCCTTCTACAGGATAATCCTTCCACAAACTGCTTTTCAGGATCAATGCCAAGATCAAAGCAATACCAATCAGGACCAAGGCAATTCCTTTGAAAGATGAGGAGAATCTCGCTTTATTTTTCTTTTTGGCTTTAGGTTTGGAAGCTGACATATTAAGACATCTGGTTCAATCGAAGACGGTTAAAAATTTCAATACAAGCATCGCCATCCAAGGTTCGCTGCTCAAATTGCGTGACAATTTTCATCGGGCTGAGTGCATTGCAGAAAAACAGGCTTTGAATATGGTTGATTTCATCCATATCGATACAGCGTTGCTGACAGCTAATTCCCTGATCTTGCATACGTTGTAGAATTTCTGCACGCATGACACCGAAGACGCCATTATAACGAAGTTCCGGCGTAATCCATGTATTGTTTATACGAATGAAACAATTACTGCTTACCCCTTCGACAACACCGCCCTGTACATCTGTCACCAGGGCCTCAGGCCAGCCGCTTTGATCTGCTTCCTGTTTCAGCAAAACCTGCTCTAGACGGTTTAAGGTTTTTAGCCCTACCAGACTCGGCATCGTCAGTCCTAATGCCTGCTGTAAAATGCCACTTTGAATCTGCTCAAACTTAAAATCCTGTACGGTTTGAGGATAATAAAATAGCCAGAGATCTGCAGGATGATCCGGCAAACTATAACCGCGCTGACCCACTCCACGACTGAGCACAATCTTTAATGTCCCGTTCAGCTTACCCTCTGATTCCCCGAGAAGCTGTAAACTTTCTGCAATCAGATCAAGATTGGCATTCAGGCTTAATTTCTGATTGCTGATTTGCAAACGTGCCATATGACGATCATATAATTCAATCCGGTTATGCCGAATCCGGGCGGTGGTAAAACAGCCATCACCATAATGAAAGCCACGATCCAGCAGATCTATATGGCTGGCAGGTTGAGCATTTTTTAAATACAGCATATTTTGCAGCCTCTAAAATGAAAAATCGAGCAGTCAGATTCAGGCTTCACCTATATATCTTTTTTACTCACATCCAATTCTTTTTTAATTATTTTTTATGCAAAAAATCTCAAGCTATTCTTGCCTCATCTAACAAAAGCTAAAAAACTTGAGGCAAAAAATGAACACGCGTAAATTAAAAATCGGGGTACTGGCAGCGCTACTTTCAGCAAGCGCATTGAGCGTTTCAGCAAAAGATTTCCTGAACGTATCTTATGACCCGACTCGCGAATTGTACGACAACTTTAATAAAGAATTCAGTGCTTACTGGAAAAAAACCACCGGTCAGGATATTAACTATAAACAGTCACATGGCGGTTCAGGCAAACAGGCACGTGCCGTGATTGACGGACTGGATGCCGATGTTGTAACACTGGCACTGGCAGCAGATATTGATGAAATTGCAGAACGTGGTTTGCTGCCTAAAGACTGGCAAAAGAAATTCCCGCAGAATTCGACACCCTATACTTCAACCATCGTTTTTCTTGTACGTAAAGGCAATCCAAAAGGAATCAAAGACTGGGGAGATCTGGTTAAACCAGGCGTAGACATTATTACCCCGAACCCAAAAACTTCAGGTGGTGCACGCTGGAATTATCTGGCTGCCTGGGCGTGGGCCAAACACCAGAAAGGTGGCAATGATGCCAAAGCACAAGACTTTGTCCGTCAAATCTACAAACAAACCAAAGTACTGGATTCGGGTGCACGTGGTGCTACCACGACTTTCGCTGAACGCGGGATTGGGGATGTATTACTGGCTTGGGAAAATGAAGCACATTTGGCCGTCCGCGAACAGCCGGGAAAATTTGAAATCATTACTCCTTCTCTGTCTATTCTGGCTGAACCACCCGTGGCAATCGTAGAAAAAAATGCCAAGAAAGATGGTAATGAACATCTGGCCAAAGCCTATTTAAATTACCTCTATTCACCTGCTGGACAGACTGTGGCGGCGAAAAACTTTTACCGTCCACGTAATGCGAATGTATTAAAGCAATACAGTACCGTATTCAAGTCCTTAAAACTGGTCACCATTGATAAAGAATTTGGTGGCTGGACCAAGGTTCAGAAACAGCATTTTGACAATGGCGGTGTGTTTGATCAGATTGTCAAAGCCAATCACGCAAAATAATACTTTAAATGCAGTTCATTATGGCCTTTATTCATAAGGCCATTCTTATTTCAATCACTTAAGAGTTTATTTATCTCTTTTTTTCATATTAAATTCATTTTTAATTATTTTTTATGCATAAAGAATAGGTTTATTCTGCGCTTATGTTACAGAACATATCAGAAATTGGGGTTCATATGAGCATTTCGAACACATTAAAACTCGGGGTTTTAGCAGCTATTATCTCGGCAGCCTCTTTTGGTGCAACAGCACGTGATTTTCTCAATGTATCTTATGATCCGACCCGTGAACTCTATGAAGATGTAAATAAAAATTTTGGCAAATACTGGGAAAGCCGTACCGGACAAAAAATCAATTTCAAACAATCACATGGTGGTTCGGGCAAACAGGCACGTTCGGTGATTGATGGTCTGGATGCCGATGTGGTCACGCTGGCATTGGCTGCCGATATTGATGTACTGGCAGAAAAAGCCAAACTATTACCTGCGGACTGGCAGAAGAAATTGCCGCAAAACTCAACCCCATATACTTCAACTATCGTATTCCTGGTGCGTAAAGGCAATCCTAAAGGGATTAAGGACTGGGGTGATCTGGTTAAACCCGGTGTAGCAATTATTACCCCAAACCCGAAAACTTCAGGCGGTGCACGCTGGAATTATCTGGCGGCTTGGGCTTGGGCCAAACATCAGGCAGGCGGTAATGATAAGACTGCGCAAGAATTTGTCCGTAAAATTTATAAAAATACCAAAGTTCTGGATTCCGGGGCACGTGGTTCAACCACGACGTTTGCTGAACGTGGCATCGGGGATGTTTTACTCGCTTGGGAAAACGAAGCACATTTGGCCCTTCGCGAACAGCCGGGCAAATTTGAAATTATTACCCCTTCTCTGTCGATTCTGGCTGAGCCACCGGTGGCGATTGTAGAAAAAAATGCCAAGAAAAAAGGCAACCAGCACTTGGCTCAAGGTTATTTGAACTTCCTGTATTCGCCATTGGGTCAAGACCTGGCAGGTAAACATTATTATCGTCCACGTAATGCCAAAGTACTGGCCAAATACAGCCAAGTATTTAAGCCATTAAAACTGGTGACGGTTGATCAGGAATTTGGCGGCTGGAACAAAGTACAAAAGGCTCACTTTGAAAATGGTGGTGTATTTGACCAGATCGTTAAAGCCAACAGCGCGAAATAATTTTCCAAGCTGATTGATATAGGAGCATCGACATGATTCATACGCTTATCGTTCCTGGTGTAGGTGGCAGTGAATACAACCACTGGCAAACCTGCTTACAGCACCGGCTGATGCGATGCTCCCGTGTGCAGCAAAAGGACTGGAATCATCCGGTACTGGATATCTGGGTAGCAGAATTTGTCAAAACTCTGCAAGCCATTCCAGCAGAGGTTCAGATTGTCGCACACAGCTTTGGCTGTCTGACCAGTATTGCGGCCCTTGCCCAACATCCCGAACTCAATGCAAAAGTAAAAAATCTGCTATTGGTGGCACCAGCTAATCCGGCACGATTTGGGGAAAATGGTTTTTCGCGCGACAGTCAGACTGACTACAGCACCTATTTTCAACAGCTCAAGCTTCAGGTGCCCACCACGTTATTGATCAGTGAAAATGATCCCTGGTTAAGTTTTGAAGATGCCCACATACTGGCCCAAACCTGGAAAATCAAACCAATTAATCTGGGTGCAGTCGGTCATGTCAATGTCGCTTCTGGTTTTGGCCCTTTTCCTGAAATTGAACACTATTTGATTTCAGAAAACACTATGCCCCATATCAGCAAAGTTGATGAGAGCAAGTGTTATTTTAAATTTGCATTTTAGTCGCTGCAAATTATGCTTGTGCCCAAATTGTTTTTTTATTTTAGCTGATTGACTTCAATCAGCTTTCTCTCTTCTGAGGAGTAATCATGTCGCAGCGATCCCGAGTGCTGCCAGGATTTGGTCTTTCTCTAGGCTTTACCCTAGCGTATTTGTCATTAATCGTTTTGATCCCGCTGTCAGCTGTTTTTATTAAATCACTGGGCATTGGCTGGGATGGCTTATGGGAAATCCTGAGCTCTGAACGTATCTTGAAATCATTGCAGTTAAGTTTCACCGCGGCCATTGTCGCTGCACTGGTCAATGTAGTGTTTGGCCTGTTACTGGCGTGGTGTCTGGTACGTTACAGCTTTCCGGGCAAACGTATTGTCGATGCCCTGGTAGATTTGCCTTTTGCCTTACCCACTGCGGTTGCGGGTATTGCCCTGACCTCTTTATATGCACCGACCGGCTGGATTGGTCAATATTTAGAACCGATTGGCATTCAAGTCGCTTATACCCCGATTGGTATTACACTGGCATTGATCTTTATTGGTCTGCCTTTTGTAGTGCGTACGGTTCAGCCAGTCCTTAGCGATCTGGAAACCGAACTGGAAGAAGCTGCATCTGCATTGGGTGCCAACCGTTTTCAGATTGTGACCAAAGTGATTTTCCCAATTCTGCTGCCTGCGCTGATCACTGGCTTCGCTTTAGCCTTTGCCCGTGGTGTCGGTGAATATGGTTCAGTGATCTTTATTGCTGGTAATCAGCCTTTTGAAACGGAAATTGCACCCTTAATGATTATTTCTCGCCTAGAAGAATATGACTATGCCGGTGCAACCACGATTGCTGTCGTAATGCTACTGATTTCCTTCGTGATGCTATTCCTGATTAACTTATTACAGGCATGGGCTAGCCGTCGTACCGGGAGAACTGCGCGATGAGTTTAAATACCAACAGCAATGCGCTGGCTGAAAAGTTGCAATCCCGTGATGCAACCCGTGAGCCAACTTGGGTACGTTATACGCTGCTCACTATTGCCTTAATCTTCTTTTTAAGCTGCCTGATTCTGCCCTTGATTCTGGTTTTTGTTGAAGCCTTTAAACAAGGGGTTGGCGTTTATACCCAAGCGCTGGTGCATCCGGATACTCTGTCGGCAGTAAAACTTACCTTGCTGACGGCTGCAATCGCAGTACCGCTCAACGTCGTATTTGGTGTTGCGGCAGCCTGGTCTGTAGCGAAGTTCAACTTTCCGGGGAAATCATTCCTGACCACCATTATTGATCTCCCTTTCTCGGTTTCACCTGTGATCGCGGGTATGATGCTGGTGCTGATTTTCGGTACGCAAGGCTGGATGGGTTCCTGGCTGATGGATCATGATATCAAGATTCTTTATGCGGTGCCTGCAATTGTCTTGGCGACCATCTTCATTACTGTACCTTTTGTTGCACGTGAGTTGATTCCGTTAATGGAAGCACAAGGGACCGAAGAAGAAGAAGCTGCGATTGTACTCGGTGCATCTGGCTGGCAGACTTTCTGGAAAGTGACCCTGCCCAATATCAAATGGGGTCTGATCTATGGCGTGATTCTGTGTAATGCGCGGGCCATGGGTGAATTTGGTGCGGTGTCGGTGGTTTCCGGCCATATCCGTGGTGAAACCAATACCTTGCCGCTACACGTCGAAATTCTTTATAACGAATATACCTTTAGTGCTGCGTTTGCCGTGTCTTCGCTTCTGGCTCTCCTCGCAATTGTGACCCTGATTTTAAAAACATGGGTGGAACTGCGCCAGGAAAAACAAGACAAACGTAATGAAGATTCAACAGTTTCTTAAGGAATGCCCACATGAGTATTCAAGTACAAAATATTGAAAAACACTTTGGTGCATTCCATGCACTGAAAAATATCTCGCTGGATTTCCCAGATGGTCAACTGGTCGCGCTTCTTGGCCCATCTGGTTGTGGCAAAACCACTTTGCTACGGATTATTGCCGGCCTGGAATCTGCGGATGGTGGCCAAGTGATTTTAGAAGGTCAGGATGCCACCAATGTTCATGTGCGTGAGCGTGAAGTCGGTTTTGTATTCCAGCACTATGCCCTGTTCCGTCATATGACGGTATTTGACAACATCGCCTTTGGCCTGCGTGTGCGTCCACGTAAAACCCGTCCATCGGAAGCGGAAATTAAAAAACGCGTGACACGTTTACTCGACTTGGTTCAGCTCGGTTTCCTGGCTGACCGATATCCAGCTCAACTTTCTGGGGGTCAGCGTCAGCGTATTGCCCTTGCACGTGCTCTGGCCGTTGAACCACGTGTATTATTACTAGATGAACCTTTCGGTGCACTGGATGCCAAAGTACGTAAGGAACTGCGTCGCTGGTTACGTACCCTGCATGACGAATTGCATATTACTTCGATCTTCGTGACTCATGATCAGGAAGAAGCACTTGAAGTTGCAGATCAGATCGTAGTAATGAACAAAGGCAATGTAGAGCAGATCGGTTCACCGCGTGAGGTCTATGAAACCCCGAAAACTCCATTTGTATTCGACTTTTTGGGTCAGGCGAACCGTTTTGAAGGTCAAAACAATGCAGGCATCATCCAGCTCGGTGAAGACCGTATTCAATTCGAGGGTGCAAAAAATGCCGCTCAAGGTGAAGTGATTTTATTCGCACGTCCAGATGAACTACGCATCCATGCACAGCCACACGACAATGCCATTCAGGCGACCTTCATTCGTGAATTATGGATCGCGGGTAAAGTCGTTGCAGAGCTAAATGACCGTCAAGGCAATCTGATCGAAATTTTACTCACACCTGATGAAGCGAGAGCGCATCAATTCCGCCCAAATCAAACTGTTTGGTTAAGTGCGGTTAACTTGCATTTATTTGAAAACCAGGTCGCTTAAGATCAAAAGATGGGGCTTTAAAATGCCCCATCCTCTTCTAGGGTAAGAGAATTATGAATTTCCAACAATTAAGAATTATACGAGAAACGGTTAGACAAAACTTTAATTTAACTGAAGCTTCGGCTGCGCTTTATACTTCACAGTCCGGGGTAAGTAAGCATATTAAAGATCTGGAAGATGAACTGGGAGTACAGCTATTTATCCGTAAAGGTAAACGCCTACTGGGCTTAACCGAACCAGGTCAGGCACTTTTAGGCATTGTGGAACGCATGCTGGTCGATGCCGACAATATCAAACGTCTGGCCGATGATTTCAATAAAGTCGATGAAGGCACATTGACGATTGCCACGACGCATACCCAGGCGCGTTATGTGTTGCCACCAATTGTCAGCCAATTCAAAAAAGAATTCCCTAAAGTACATTTGATTTTGCAACAGGCCAGCCCGGTTGAAATCACGGAAATGCTGCTGCAAGGTCAAGCCGATATCGGTATTGCGACCGAAGCACTCACCACTGAAGATAATCTGGCCAGCGTACCTTATTATAACTGGCAACACAGTATTATTACCCCGCAGAATCATCCACTGGCGAGTAAGGAACACGTGCGTATTGAAGATCTGGCGCACTACCCGATTATTACCTATCACGGTGGTTTTACCGGTCGTTCCAAGATTGATACCGCTTTTGAAGAAGCTGGTTTTGATGTGGATATTGTGATGTCCGCGCTGGATGCCGATGTCATCAAGACCTATGTAGAAATGAATATGGGTGTCGGCATTGTCAACGATGTGGCCTATGACCCGGAGCGGGATTACCGTTTAAAGCAGATTGAAACCGATATTTTCGGCGTAAATACCACCTGGATTGCAGTGCGTAAAGGTCATTTATTACGCGGTTATGGCTACGAGTTTATTTCCCTCTGCTCACCAGACGCAGATATTAAGGCACTGAAAAAAGTGGCTTATCCAGACGAATAAATTGCAGTATTTTAAGTTTTTAATCAAAGAGGCTACATCGCCTCTTTTTTATTTTTTGAGTGGATAAAGAATATAAATATCAAGCATAATCACGTGCATAATAAATTGAATTATACCAAGATGATCAATCATAAATTTGCTCTTTTCTCCATGGGCTTGTTTTTCTCCGGGTCAGGTTATGCAGCAGCGTTTGAACAATCTAACCAAAGCATCCAATCGTTTTTTGAAAAAAATCATTATGCTGAAGTTTCATTGGCCTGGATTCGCCCTGATATCAGCGGTCAGGTACAACATACCGAAGAGCTGCAACAATTAGGCATCACCGATTTTTCAACAGGAAATCTTGCCCATAACCAATTGATCTCCAATGTCGCATTAAAATTCCAGTTGAATCCTCAAGTGTCGTGGGGACTGATTTACGATCAACCTTATTCTATAGATATCGCTTATCATTATGATCCTGTTTTTGCAGGTGCAGCGCTTCCAATTGAGGCTGCTACTATTCAGTTTGAGAGCCATAATTTGACCTCATTAATTGGCTTTCAACCAAACGATAACTGGAATTTTTATACAGGGCTAAGTTATCAAAGCTTAGAGGGAAATTTATATTTATCCGGGCAGACATTTTATATATTCAATGGTTATCGAGCCACATTTGAACGAGATCCCGCTTGGGGCTGGCTTGCAGGAATCAGTTATCAGATTCCTGAATATTTTTTTAGAACCGCACTGACCTATCGTTCTGCAATTACTCATCACAATAAAACCACTGAATCCATTATTGTAGGTACAAATCCAGCACCTTATACAGAAATTCAAACTCCACAGTCTGTGAACTTGGATTTTCAGACAGCTTTAACTGATCAAAATGCGCTCTATGGCACGCTGCGTTGGTCAAACTGGCAAAATTTCGTGATCCAGCCGCCTAAATTTGGCGCTGTAATTGACTATGCGGCCTTACAGTTCCCTGAAGTAAAATCTTTTAGAATGATTGATTATCGTAAGGATCAATGGTCTGGAAAAATCGGACTTGCTCATCAATGGCCAACTTTTGGCATAAATTCGA
Organism: Acinetobacter lwoffii; assembly: GCF_022809915.1. GTDB lineage: Bacteria > Pseudomonadota > Gammaproteobacteria > Pseudomonadales > Moraxellaceae > Acinetobacter > Acinetobacter lwoffii_M. The sequence continues at coordinate 45,610 of NZ_JALGQY010000017.1, forward strand.
TCGAACTCTTATGGGATTCTGGTACAGGAAATCCGGCTTCAACCCTGAATCCGAGTGATGGCTATTGGGGCATCGGACTAGGTCATCTTTATAAGATTCAAGAAACCTGGGATATTGCTACAGGACTATATTATTTAAAGTTTCAAAAACCTGAAATTTCCTTATCAGAACCTATTACGCCACAGATCGCAGGTTTATCCGCAGTTTCTGATAACAGTGCCTGGATCGCAGGTTTGAAACTGGGTTACCACTTTTAAAATTGTTCTAAAAAAACAAAAAAACGAGCCGAAGCCCGTTTTTTTATGAGGTTAAATCTTAGAAGCGGAAGCTTACACCAAGTTTAGCGACTGGTAGCCATTCGTACTCATTGTCGTTACGAATATCATCTTCTTCCAACTGAACTTGTTGGTTAAAGTCAGCAATAACTCCAGGATTTGTAGGAGTAGCAACTCCACTTGAAGTTAAGTTAACTGTTGGATTTCCATTGTAGTAAGCGCCAATTTCACCAAACACACCCCAACGATTAGTAATCGCTGGAGAGAAACCAATACCTAGGTAGGGTGCAATATTATTTTTATAAGATAGGTCACCACTAATACGTGCATCTCCTACTGCCTTGAATTCAACATCATTTACGGAGAAGGTTTCACCCGAACGAACTCGACGATCGATATCATATTGATTATCTACATAAGCTACACCAGCCGCCATATAGAACCAGTTTGCCCAAGGACGGATTTCAGCATTTAGGTAAGTCAGGTTATTGTCCATATCCAGGTCATAATCAGAACCATTGATTGATAAATCATCCGACCAGGAAATATCACCGCCGTTATAACCTAAAGTGACACCTACATATGGGTTAGCACTCCAGGAAATTGCACCACCATAACCGGTAGTACCGACTTCAGCACGAACAGCTGCAGGTTTAAAGAAAGAGAAAGATGCTACACCTTCATCTGTTACGATCGTTTCATCAGCAGCCATAGCAGAACCAGCTGCTGCAGCCAAAATAGAAACTGCTAAAATTTTATGTAAAGATTTCATTATTTCTCTCCTCAAAAGAACTTATTTTGATCATTAGTTATTCGTGATGAGCTCAATATAAAGGACTTAAAAAATATTTTTTATTCACGTTTTGCTGATCTTTTGTTATTTTTTGATACAAATTAATTTTTCTTGTTGATAACCTGGATTTTTCTAACACTTCTCCTACATTTTAAAATAATGAAAAATAACACTTATCACGTTCATTATTTCAAATTTCCCACGCTTTTGGCGATTTTTCATCTATTTTAGCTCTGCTCAACTATTTTTAATGCAATATAGTGTAAAATCTAGAAAATTTTTTTCTGGAAGGAAGATCATGTCGCAGCTTTCAACAATCATTGAACAAGCGTTTGAAGACCGTGCGAATTTCACAGCTGCAGATTGCTCTGCTGAAATCCGTCAAGCAGTTGAGGAAGTAATTGCTGGCCTAGACAATGGTACTTTACGTGTTGCTGAAAAAATCGATGGTGAATGGGTTGTTCATCAATGGATTAAAAAAGCGGTATTGTTATCATTTAAATTGAACGACAACAAACCAATGGAAGCTTGTGATCTTCGTTTCTATGACAAAGTAGAGACTAAATTCTCAGGTTGGACTGAAGAACAATTCAAGGCTGCTGGCGTACGTGTTGTACCGCCTGCTGTTGCACGTAAAGGTTCTTTCCAGGCCAAAGGCGTGATCTTGATGCCTTCTTATGTCAATATCGGTGCTTATGTAGATGAAGGCACGATGGTTGATACTTGGGCAACTGTAGGTTCATGTGCGCAAATCGGTAAAAATGTTCACTTGTCAGGTGGTGTAGGTATTGGTGGTGTGCTTGAACCGCTTCAAGCGAATCCAACCATTATTGAAGATAACTGCTTTATCGGTGCACGTTCTGAAATCGTTGAAGGCGTAATCGTTGAAGAAGGTTCTGTGATTTCAATGGGCGTATTCATTGGTCAATCAACCAAGATTTATGACCGTGCCACTGGCGAAATTCATTATGGTCGCGTACCAGCAGGTTCAGTCGTTGTTGCTGGTAGTCTCCCTTCTAAGTGTGGCACTTACAGCCTGTATGCTGCCATCATCGTGAAAAAAGTTGATGCACAAACTCGTTCTAAAACAAGTCTGAACGATCTATTACGTGAAGACTAAGATGTCTTAACTTAGAGGACACATTTGTGTTCCTCGGAGCTTCAACTGCTCCTTGTCTCTACGATTAGTAATAATCGTAGGGATTTTTATTTTTATACCCGGTTATTTATTTCTCATTGGTTAGTTTTGTTATGAATACGCTTCGATCTTCCGCAATTCCTGTCTCTGATCCGTCTGCGGGTTTACGCATTACGGAGATTTTCTATTCATTGCAAGGTGAAGCCAATGCTGCAGGACTGCCAACAGTATTTATCCGTTTAACCGGTTGCCCATTGCGTTGTAGCTATTGTGATACCACCTATTCCTTTGAAGGCGGTGAGCGTCAGTCTCTGGACGATATTATCCAGACCACGCTTGATTTTAAAACCCCTTATGTCTGTGTGACCGGCGGTGAACCACTGGCGCAGCCCAATGCCCTGCCCCTGATGCAGCGACTTGCGGATTTAGGATGTGAAGTTTCACTTGAAACCAGTGGCGCTTTAGATGTGTCCAAAGTGGATCCGCGTATTTCCAAAGTTTTAGATTTAAAAACACCAACTTCAGGTGAAGTTGCACGGAATTTGCTTTCTAATCTCGATCATTTAACTGCACATGATCAAATCAAGTTTGTGATATGCAATCGTGAAGATTATGAATGGTCAAAACAGCAGCTTGAACAGTACCAACTTCAAGACAAAGTGAGTACAGTTTGGTTTTCGCCTGCATTTGCGGTCGAAAAAGGTGCGGTTTGTTTACCTCCACTGGCACGTGATTTGGCTCAGTGGATTTTAGAAGACCATCTCCCTGTTCGTTTCCAGTTACAACTGCACAAGTTGTTATGGAATGATGAAACTGGTCGTTAATTTTTTGTAAAGTATTTTTTTGGAGAATCAGCTTATGCGCCCTCGTGCCATTGTACTGTTATCTGGCGGATTAGACTCAACAACATGTCTGGCTTGGGCGCAGGCACGCTATGAATGTATCGCACTCAGTTTTCGATATGGTCAGCGTTCAACCACCGAGCTGGATGCAGCAAAGGCTTTAACGCAACGTGCGGGTGTGGAACATCGAGTGATCAATATTGATCTGGGTAATCTGGGTGGCTCAGCCCTTACCGATCATAGTATTGAGGTGCCCGACCATGAACAGGCTGGCATTCCGATTACCTATGTTCCGGCACGTAATACCATCTTCTTGTCTTACGCCTTAGCAGCAGCTGAAGTGTTCGAAGCTGAAGCGATTGTTATCGGAATTAATGCAGTTGATTACTCCGGTTATCCGGATTGCCGTCCGGAATTTATTGACGCATTTGCCAACATGGCACGCCTTGCGACCAAGGTTGGCGTAGAGGGTCAGGCGCTCAAATTTGAAACACCTTTGTTACATTTATCCAAAGCAAATATTATTCGCTTAGGTATTGAACATGGCGTAGACTACAGTCAAACGGTGTCATGCTATCAAGCAGATGACCAAGGACGTGCCTGTGGCAAATGCGACAGTTGTCGTTTACGTAAACAGGGTTTTGCGGACGCAGGTGTTGAAGACCCGACACGTTATATACCGTAATAACAAGGTAGAGTTTATGAAGAATTTAAAATCAAGCATCGTGCTTTCAGCAATTGTTTCAGCTGCTGCTATGTTCGCAACTACGGCTCAAGCGGCTGATGACAAATTACAACAAGCTTATAAAAGCACCAATGTAAAATCTGCATTGATCAATGTTTGTAAAAATGAAACTGGCAAAAGTAAAAAATTGACGGCTGCTGAAGTCAGCAAATATTGTGGTTGTGCTATTGAAGCAGATGGAAAATTAACCAATGCACAAAAATGGGAAATTCAAAGCACCATTAACCAGAAGAAAAGCCCAGGCACTTTAGCTTTTGTACAGAAGCAGAATAAAGATCTTCAAGCATGCTTTGGTCCACAGTTAACAGGCAAACTGAAAACTTTGACTGAAGAAGCAATGAAATCAGCCCAAGCGGCACCAAAGAAATAATATCTGATTATTCTTTGATAAAATAAGCCACTATAATGTGGCTTATTTTTTTTGAAAAAATTTAGAGAAAACAGGAGTTTTTATGTCTGAAATTAGTTTGCTTGACCAGAATTTTCCTGCGACGACAGGGGAAATTAATTTAACCCAGTTAAATACAGAATGGCTGGTGATTTATTTTTATCCTAAAGATTCTACACCGGGCTGTACGACTCAGGCAGTTGGCTTTTCCTGTTTAAAAGATCAGTTCGATGCTTTAAACACCACAATTCTTGGCGTATCACGTGATTCGGTAAAAGCGCATCAGAACTTTACTGAAAAGCAAAATTTGAGTATCAATCTGATCAGCGATAAAGAAGAAGTGTTGTGCAATCACTTTGATGTGATTAAAGAAAAGAACATGTATGGCAAACAAGTAATGGGCATTGAGCGTTCAACTTTTATTTTCCATAATAGCCAACTGGTCAAAGAATACCGTAAGGTCAAAGCAGCAGGTCATGCAGAACAAGTTCTGGAAGATTTAAAAGCTTTGCAAGCTGCTTAATTGCATGCTTACCGTATAGACAAAAGCTCGAAATATTCGAGCTTTTTTTACAATAACGTTCATATCATCAAGTATTTTATATCTACCCTAGTTCATTTCACACTGGCCTGATAGATGAAGATTCACTTTATCCCCTACGCCGGCAATTCCTTTTTTCATACCAAAATCCCTACGGTTAATCACGGCAGATGCCTGAACATCAAGCAGGTTGGCATTCGACATACTGGGTTTAAACGTTGTTTCGAAAATCACAGGCTTGGTCACACCACGCAGGGTTAAATGACCTAAAACATTGTATTTGCCATTGCCCAAGTCTTTAAACTGGATACTTTTAAAAATTACAGTCTTATATTTTTCTACATAAAACAGGTCTTCGCCCAGAATCATATGTTTAAATAGCGGCTTACTAAAGCTTAAACTTTCCACATCCATGACCAGATGGGTTGAGGCATTTTGCGGTGCTTTAGCATCAAACTGCATCGTGGATTGAACCTGATTGAACTTGGCTTTAACTACAGTAAGACCCATCGACTTGATCTCAAAACCGACATCACTTTTGGGAGTTAAGGTCCATGATCTTGCAAAAGACTGACTGGTCAAAGCTAAACAGATCGCCAAGCTAAGGAGCCCAGTTTTTATTGTTGTTTTCAATTTTAAATCCACCTTGTTTAATTTCTTATTGACCGGATTTAAGTACACGGCTTAATCTGAAACTAAATTTTCTTGTTTTTTGAGCGAACAGGTTTTCGTTATTTTTATACCAGTTTATTGAAGTTTTTGTAAAATCATTCATGACTAACGGACAAAATGCTTGTGCTGGTTTTTCTCTTATAAGTGGCCCTGCTAGGCTAACAGGAGACTTGCGCCATCTTATAAAATTCTGATTTTATAAATTTTTTGTACAAACAGATCGTTTATTTTAAGTTCAATTTATATTGAAATATCTATGTGCTTGCAGTACTGAAAAGAGTTGTTTTTTGCGCTAACCATTCTCGATACCTATCTAAAATGACACGTTTAGACAACTCTTAACCAATCTATCCACTTTCGTAGCCTGAATCAAATACTGAGTATTAATGACACCGCGACGCCCCACATGGTACATGCAATAATAGCATCCAGTATTTTCCATGCTTTTGGATGTTGAAACCAAGGCGTCAGTATTTTTGCTCCATATCCCAAACTAAAGAAAAAAAACCAGGAAGCACAGACAGCACCTAAAGCAAACCACCATTTTCCTAAAGCGTATTGGGTTGAAATTGATCCAATCAATATGACTGTGTCTAAGTAAACATGCGGATTCAGCCAGGTAAAAGCCAGGCAGATCATCAGTACTTGTAGAAAATGCTCTGTTAGCTGACCACTTGGTGCCAAAACCTCTGTTGATTTAAATGCGCTGATCGCATGGTGTAAACCATAATAAAATAGGAATCCTGCGCCAATATATTTAGAAAATATAACAATATCCGGATAATGTTCAATGACGCGCGCAAAGCCCAGTACGCCAAGCAGAATTAAAATGGAATCAGACAAGGCACAAATCACACAGACCCAGAACACATGCTGCTGTTTTAAACCTTGTTTTAATACAAAAGCATTCTGTGCACCGATACTGACAATCAGGCTCATTCCCACTGCAAAACCACTCATCATATAACTGAACATCACATTCCCCTTTTTTTTGAATAAATGAATTATTCAACAAAATGGATGCGATTAATTAAAACTAAGTTAATATCAATTTAACTAAATTATTTTTAGATAACAGATATGCTGAATGCGAAACAATGTGATGCTTTTTACGCAGTTGCAAAAACGGGAAGTTTCGATCTGGCTGCCGAGCAGCTAAATATTACTGCCTCGGCAGTGACCCTTCGTGTTCAAAGTCTGGAAAAAAAATTGGGACAATTGCTTCTGGTGAGAGATCGGCCTTGCCGTGTGACTCAATCCGGACAAACCTTATTGCATTATTTACAGCATCAACGTTTGCTAGAACAGAATCTGATGCAGGATTTGGGTGGACAATTGCAACAGGAAGGTTTCTATTGTCTGAATATTGCCACCAATGCTGATTCGCTCGCGACCTGGCTATTACCAACCTTACAAGCCCAGCTGATCCAGCATAAAATTGTGTTGCATTTTCAGGTGGATGATCAATCACAGACTCATCATCTGTTAGAAGCAGGTCTCGTCAATGCCTGTTTGAGTACAGAGAGTAAGGCAATGAAAGGTTGCCGGGCTGAGTTGATCGGGCAGATGCAGTATCGTCTGGTCGCCACCCCTGACTTTTCCCGAAACTGGTTTCATCAAGGGGTACATCGGGATGCGCTACGCCTTGCCCCTGCCATTATTTTTAATGAAAAAGACCAGCTACATACCCAGTTTATTCAGCACGAATTTGGCCTGAACCTTGCTCAATATCCTCATTTCTTTATTCCATCGACCCATGCATTTTTTGATGCGATTGTCATGGGTCTAGGATATGGCTGGCTGCCGGACTATCAAACCAGGGATTTGCTGGAGTCAGGTGAACTGCTTGAACTTTCGAGTGAGATGCGAATTGAAGTACCCTTGTATTGGCATCACTGGAAAGAACAGTCGTCTGCCCTGGAAATTTTAGGCGAATGTTTGAAACAGCATGCTCAAACTACCATGAATCAACCCATAACAACCTGATACTTTTAAAGCAGATTGGTTTTATCATTCTGGGCAAATTTTTCACTGAGTTGCTGATAGGTCGTGGTTTTTTGGAAATTCTCTAGAAAATCAATCGTGCCTTGTGGAAATTTATCTCGTTGAATTTCGCCACGATAATAAGCTTCACGCATCGGCGTGGCGGATAAGGCATCTTCCAGGCTGTCAAGTTCGACCATTTCCCATTCTGGAAAAAACTTTAAATAATAAGAAGAATCATCTTTAAAGTGCCCAATCAGCCCAACTTTGGCATCCGGTTCAATAACCTGATTCACCAGCAATTTCACCAGTTTTTGCCATTTTTCATCATTATAAACATCAATGACTTCTACAAATTTGATCCGAGCTTGATCTTCAGGACTGAAATTTGACAGGATCATGGCTTCACGCTCCGAAGCCAAGAATGGATTCTTGATATTGCGTTCATTTTGCGCAGAACCCAGAGCCAAAATCACATGTTGACTATGCTGCAGGGCAATGTTAATGGTTTGCATGTGTGCCAGATGAAAAGGCTGAAAACGGCCAATGAAAACCAGATAATCAAATGTATAGTTCATAAGGGATCAGTTTTTTATGACTCATGAGTTGTGCTGTCCCAATAAATATGCGACATAATCATTCCCATAAAATCAAATTAAGTTTTAAAGCAAGGATAGTACGATGACACTGAGCTGTATTCAACAACCTCATGAGCATTTGAATGCGAATTTAGAACATGGTGTACTCACTTTAGCCATCAATCGCCCGGAAGCGAAAAATGCGTTATATAGCGAGCTGTATCTCTGGATTGCGAAAGCCTTGGATGAAGCTGATCAGGCACCTGAAGTTCGTGTAGTTGTATTGCGTGGTCAGGATGCAGACTTTAGTGCCGGTAATGATATGCAGGATTTTATGAAATCTGCTGCGAAGAAAGGTCAGGCACCCGCTGCTGAAGGCCCGCCGTTTGTTTTACTCAAATCTGCTGCAAAATTTTCCAAGCCTTTGATTGCTGCGGTGCGTGGTGTTGCAATCGGCATTGGCGTGACAATCTTACTGCATTGTGATCTGGTTTATAGTGACAATACTGCCCTGTTCCAGATTCCATTTGTCAGTCTGGGTTTATCGCCTGAAGGCGCTTCAAGCAAGCTGTTGATTCAGCAAGCGGGTTATCATAAAGCGGCAGAATTATTGCTGACTGCGCAAAAATTCAATAGCGAAAAAGCGCTCGACGCAGGTCTGGTGAATAGCATTGAAGAAGATGTTTACACTAAAGCAGCAGAACAAGCTGCCCAGCTCTCTGCCCTGCCATTGGCATCACTGGTGCAATCCAAATCCTTGATGAAACACAATGTGAATGAAATTGTAGAATGGATTGACCATGAAGCAGAAATTTTCATGCAGCGTGTCGGCTCGCCAGAAATGCTGGAAGCGGTTCAAGCGTTTATGCAAAAACGTAAACCTGATTTCACACAATTCAACTAATTTTCAAACTTATGAGTTCAATGAGGTGGTTTAGACTGCCTCAATCTTTTATTTTTCCAAGAATCTGAAGTATGCCAAATCAAAACTCCCAAACCTCTTCCCAAACAACAGATAGTTCAAATCCAGAAAAGAAACGTTATTACGAACCTGCACCCCAAGATATAGATGTCGATAATTTTCGTAAAGTAATTGAAAGCCGACGTTCAGTACGTAAATTTACCAAAAAGCCAATTCCTGTTGAAGTTCTAGATGCCTGTCTGGATCTGGCATTGTTGGCCCCGAATTCGTCGAACTTGCAGCCTTGGACTTTTTATGTGGTACAAAATTCAAGCAAGAAAAAACATCTGGTCAAAGCCTGTATGAGTCAACTGGCAGCCAAAACAGCTTCTGAGCTAATTGTCTGTATCGCACGTACCGACCGTATCGATGAAATGGCGAAACGTAATGTAAATGAATTTCCATTTCCAGAAGCACCGCCCGCGATTAAGAAATACTATAAATATATTCCCTACAACTATAAGACTGGTTATCTGAATGCTTTTGGTAACTTTAAGAAAGTGGCTTTCAAAGTTGCCCGTACACTGGACAAACAAATGCCAGTGTCTGCTTTCAGCCCAGCTGATGCGAAACTGTGGGCGACCAAAACGACGGCGCTTGCTTGTGAAAATCTGGTTTTAGCCTTGCGAGCCTATGGTTTTGACAGCTGTATGATGGAAGGTTTCGATGAGCCGATGGTTCGTGAAATTCTGAAATTAAATGATGAACAGTATCCGGTCATGGTAATTGGTGCGGGTGAACGTGCCGAAGATGGAGTATTCTTCCCGCAGTACCGTTTTGATCGTGAACTGTTTATTCAGAAGATTTAAGTATGTTTATTGAATGAATATCACGGCCTCGACTGTTTTCTTAAATTAACTGATATACGCGTAGGCATTTTCGTTACTTTGACAGGCCAAAGTAACCAAAGCCATTGCCAGACAGAAGGTTCGTCCTTGAACCTCTGTCTGGCAGGTGACATCCATGTCACCTCAATGTAAATTCACTACTATTTTGAAAAGAAATAATATTTGATACGCGGATGGCGAAAAGGAAGAAATCTATTTAGAGCAAATACAAGTCGATGCTAAATCATTTTTTAAGAATAGTTCGCTCTTAATTTCCGATAATCAATCCAGTTACAATGAAATCCGACCGGTACCCGAACTGGTAAATGAATCGTTGCAATGGGTCCTTCTGTAATATGCTGGGCATCCAGAATTACAACTTTCGAGGGGCTACAATCTAAAGCATGGATATAAGACATTAGCCAGCCATCATTTTCAGCCTGAGCATTTTCCCGTGCGACAAAGACTGCCTCACCAGTAACCCAGTTTTCTCCAAAGGAGTAACTTTCTGTGGTTCTGGTTCTTAAATTAAAACACATCACCGTATTGCTGCTGACATGGGAAGGATCGTCAAATTCACCAAAAGAAATACTATAGATATAACGATACTGTCGCCCAATAAATGCTTCATTAATCCGTGGAAATTCCTGCTTGATATTTGATAATACGGTTCGTGTCACTTTTCCCGTTCCTTGTTCAAAAATAAAGCGCTCTAGTCGTATATCCTGATCTTCGATCGGTCCCTGAATCGAGCGGATCAATGCTTTGGAGTGCACTGGAATAGGGAATACGACTATGCAGAATTTCTGCACTGTATTGAATGGATTTACTAAGCGTATTTTTGAGCATTCTGCTCAGCGGTTTTGGCCACTGCATTGTTATTTTCCTTATTGTATTTTTTATCTGGAGTGCTAGGGCAAATTTTATAATAACAAAAGCAGTTTGACTGTTTTTCAAATGTAGACTGACGGCGCGCTAAGATGAACACGCCTCAGTGAATATAATATGAGTAATACTTTGAGTTTAGACTTCGATATCCAACAGCTGGATAAACTCAAAAGCTGGCTCTTCATAAGGATGGCTTTCTTTTAAGGCTTTAGCGACCTCGACTGCCTTTTCATCTGGCACCAGAATTTCTACCCGCCATTCCTCTACCTGTTCCAGTTTACCGACTTCACCAATATGAGGATCTGCACCTTCTTGCGGCTTAAACTGTCCTGTTCCTAAAACATGCCAGGCGCAGTTCGTATACTCACCAATACCACCCGCTCCTGCTGCAAAGACTGCATTTTTGGTGTCTTCCAGATTTTCGTCCGGTACGTAATAAATCAGCTTTAACATATATTCTTTCCTGAAATTCAGATATTTATTGTATTTTTAAGGGCTTGGGTAATTATCTTCAATGCAGGATTTTGAGAATTCTTGTTAAATGTTGCATATAAACCCAGTTTTGGCAGTGCCTGATCAGTCTGGATGATTTTCACATGATCATTCAAAAAACGCAGTAAATATTCGGGCGCAAAACTAAAGCCCATTCCCATATTGGTCAGATTAATGTGTTGCAAGACATTGGTCACCCACAACAGCTGTTCATGTTCGAACTGATCAATACAAAGCAGTTTATCCAGCTTTTCATAAAATACGGGCGAAGCATTCTGCTCGCACATAATCATATTGTGATTTTTCAGTTCCTGTAATTTCAGGATTCGATCTGTAGGATGTAAATGCTGAGGAGTAACCAGATAAGTTTGCTCGGTTAATAAATGAATATTGTCAAAATCGGGATGATCCAGATGAAAACGGGTAATACATAAATCCAGTTCAGCATTTTTTAGCCGCTGAATCTGTTCCATACAGGTCAGGCTATGCAGATGGATTTTCAAGTCCGGCATGGTTTTTTTAAGTTGTGCCAGAATCTGCGGCATCACTTTGATTTCTGCCACGTTTAGAAAGCCAATATGAATCTGGTTATTTTTCTGCTGTGCAACCTGACGTGCTGCTGCCACCGCCAGCTTGGCATTTTCCAGTGCTTTTTCGGCATAGACCTGAAAAGCCCGTCCTTCATCGGTGAGTTTGACTTTTCTCGATGAACGATCAAACAGGACAATGCCTACTTCCTGTTCCAGATCCTTAATTTGCTGGCTTAACGACGGTTGGGCAGTAAACAGCTTTTCGGCGGCCTTGGTAAAACTTTGTTGCTGCGCCACGGTGATAAAATAGCGTAAATGTCGAAGTTCCATAGGCTGCCCGGTTTCTGATCAGGTCAGCATCTTAAGATTATGACCCACGTATTGCAAATAAGAATAGGTCGATAGTTTATATGAATATCGCTATATCAGCAGATCCTGATTTACTAGAGTGTATAGCTATATAGATGGCTTGTTCTTCACGCATATACATGGAGTCTTGTATGACACAACACTATGACACTGATGTTCTGATCATTGGTACCGGTCCTGCAGGTTCAACATTAGGTCTGGCCTTAGCCAATTATGGCATCAAGGTACAACTGTTTACCCAGTTTAGCTGGCTGGCGAACAGTCCACGTGCGCATATTACCAACCAGCGTGCTATGGAAGTATTACGTGATTTGGGTGTTGAAGAACAGGTTAAAGAAATCGCTACACCTTGGGAGCAGATGGGCGAAAGCCTGATTACCACCAGCCTGGTGGGTGAAGAAATTACCCGTTTAAGTGCCTAGGATACAGGTGATGAGCGTCATGGCGATTACATCAAAGGCAGCCCATGTCCTTTAGTTGATTTGATCCAGCCCAAAATGGAAGCCCTGCTGGTCAAAAATGCTGGTGAACGTGGTGCGATTTATAACTTTAATACCGAATATTTATCGCATGTGCAGGATAAAGATGGCGTGACAGCCACTTTCCTCAACCTGATTACCAATACTGAATTTAGCTTAAGAGCAAAATATCTGGTGGGTATGGATGGTGCTAAATCTCGTGTATTGGAACAGCTCGGCTTGCCACTGGAAGGCGTGATGGCACGTGCCGGTACCGTCTATGTGACCTTTAAAGCTGATCTTTCTCAATACGTTCAGCACCGTCCTGCGATTCTGCAATGGATCGTGAATCCTGAAGCCAGCTTTGGCGATCTCGGTATGGGATTGTTACGTGCCATTACGCCATGGAATGAATGGATCATGGGTTGGGGCTTTGACATTTCCAAAGGCGAACCACAAGTTACTGAAGAACAGGTCCGTGCCCGCCTGAATGCTTTTGTTGGTACTGAAATCGAAGAAGTTGAAATCCAGAAATTATCGTACTGGTATGTGAACCAGACCTAGGCCACTGAATATTCTAAAGGTCGAGTGTTCTGTGGTGTTGATGCAGTACACCGTCATCCACCATCGAGTGGCCTAGGTTCAAATACCTGCATGCAGGATGCCTTTAATCTAGGCTGGAAACTGGCATACGCGGTAAAAGGCTGGGCTGCACCTTCCCTGCTGGATTCCTATACCACCGAGCGTGCACCGGTCGGCAAGCAGATTGTAGCGCGTGCGAACCAGTCACGTTTTGATTATAAATACCTGAAAGAAGTCTTTGGTTTTGATCAAGGTGTGACGACTCAGAAGCAAATGCTGGAACGTATCTTTGCGGAAGATGAGCAAGGTGCTGAAATCCGTCAAAAACTATTTGAAGCTTTGGAAATTAAAAACTTCGAATTTAATGCACAAGGTGTAGAACTGAACCAGCGATATAGCTCCAATACGGTGATTGCAGAATCCGAGCCTGAGATTTTTGAAAAAGATGAGCAGCTTTATTTACAGGCAACCACTCGCCCAGGCGCTAAAGTTCCGCATACTTGGCTGATCAATGCCAAAAGTCAAAAGCAGTCGACACTGGATATTACGGGTAAAGGTCGTTTTACCCTGCTCACAGGTTTATCCGGTAAAGGCTGGAAACAGGCGGCAGAAGCATTGGATTTGCCATATCTGGATGTGACTCAGATTGGTTCACGTGACTATCGTGATGTGTATGGAACCTGGAATGCCAAGTCTGAAATTCATGAATCTGGTGCAGTACTGGTTCGTCCGGATGGTTATGTGGCTTGGCGTTATCAGGACAGTACCAATAAAGCTTTTGATTATGAAAATACGTTAAAGGCGGTATTGAAGCAGGTTCAATTGGTTATTTAAATTATAAAGCCACCTTAATGGTGGCTTTCTTAAAGCTGATGATCAAGAACCCTGCAGCAAGTAACTGCCCACAACGAACAATATTTGTAGTCCTACAACAATACAAAACAACATCCAGCCTTTCTGACGCATTGCCGCCTTATCCATTATTCTAAGTGTTTTAGCCATGTCATCACCTCATCTTTGAGAATTGATACTGAACCGATCTATTCCATCTTTCTTTTATAGTGCAATAAAGTTGTGCATAAAACATACCATAGCACTTTATATACAATATAAAAGCAAAATCTAAACCAACTCAGCAGGAAGAAAAAAAATTAAAAAATCAGAATGCTTAAAAAGCAAAAATCCACCAAATTGGTGGTTGAATAATCCTATGTTAGTGAATTTATTTTAATTTTTCCATACAGTAAAATTAAGATACTATTTAAAAACAATATTTATAATAAAAAATTCATTCACCTTGTTTTAATTTCCAAGATGAGAATAAAAACACGGACATTGTACCAGCCAAATTCACTGCTAATTCTGCATGTCTTGGAGAAGGTTTAAAGTTTATTTTACCTTGCCCATGAGCATCACCCACTTTATTTCTCAATGATCCTAAACCTTCAATGATGGAACTACATCCTCCGAGAATTTGTTTGAAAGTCTGCTCCGTATGTTGAGATGGAGCAAGGTTTAATTCTTTACTCACCAATCTATACAGTTGATTTATATCTGGAGCATTGCCATAACCGACTTCGTATTCATCAAGAATATATTTGCAGGTCGATTCTAAAAGTGTTCGAGCTAATGTAATCGCACCTTCGGGATCTGTACTTCTTCGCTCTAATGCTTTCTGCCATATTTGATGTATATAATCCGAGCTTAATTCAGCAATCTTCAACTGTACTACCTGATCCAATGGAGGAACGTCTAGACTTTCTAATACATTAAAGAATTCTTTAAATTCCGAATAAATATAATTTTCACGTTCAGCGTAAGATTCAAAATCCCACTTAATCCTAGCTTCAAATTCATCTAATGTGCGTGTGTCTTTAATAAAAAATGGAATATATTCATAAAAGTTTTTAAATGTCAGTAACTCTTGTCTAAGCTGCATAAATGCCTCTGAAGAACCTTTTTCATAAGTATCAGTAGCTCTAGCTATTAGCAATTCTTGTAAAAGTAAAACTTTTTCAATTAAATCGGACATTTGAGGACTCTTTATTCATTTTTTAATCTTTTTCAATTCTATATCTAATCACCTATAAATCTATAATTTGCTTATTAAAAAAGCCCCTTTCGGGGCTTTTTTAATTCTTGATTATATCAATTAGCCAATAAATTTACGTGCATTACGGAACATACGTAACCAAGCACCGTCTTGATCCCAGTCTTCTGGTTTCCAGGAATGCTGGAGCGCGCGGAAGTTACGTTCAGGGTGCGGCATCATAATCGTTGCACGGCCATCCTGAGAGGTTACACCGGTAATACCTTCCGGTGAACCATTCGGGTTCAACGGATATTGTTCAGTTGCATTGCCATGGCTGTCGACATAACGTAGAACCACCTGATTCGATGCATTCAGTGCAGCAAAGTTTTCCGCCGTTGCAACTGCACGACCTTCACCATGCGCCACAGCGATCGGCAGAATCGAACCTTGCATGTCTTGTAACAATACTGAATTCGATTTTTCCACACGAACGTTCACTGCTCGCGCTTCAAATACTTCAGACGTATTGCGATGGAAACGTGGCCAAGCATCCGCACCCGGAATTAATGGAGCCAATTGAGACAACATTTGACAACCATTACAGATACCGAGCGAGAAGGTTTCTTGACGGTTGAAGAATTTCTCAAACTGGTCACGCAATTTAGCATTGAACAATACGGATTTCGCCCAGCCCCCACCAGCGCCCATCACGTCACCATACGAGAAGCCACCACACGTTACCAAACCTTCGAAATCATCCAGGCTGATACGACCTGCCAGCAAGTCACTCATGTGGACGTCAACGGTATTGAAACCGACTTTGTCGAAAGCTGCCGCCATTTCAATATGACCATTCACACCCTGCTCACGCAGAATTGCCATATTTGGACGACGCAAGTTAATGAAAGGTGCTTCAATCGCTTCGTTCAAGTCGAATGTTGGTTGGGCGATAATACCTTTGTGCGCTTTATCAGTAATTAAGGCAAATTCCTGATCTGCAGTTTGTACGTTGTCACGTAGGCGCTGGATTTGATGAGAAACTTCAGTCCATGCCACTTGCAGGTCAGCACGTTCAAGTACCAGACCATTGATAGACAATTGGTCCATATTGTTTACACTACCAACCACTGCAATTGCATCTTTAAGCGTAGATGCTGCAACTTCAGCTTGTAATGCTTCCCAATCTGCTTTGGCAATTTGTAGAACTGCACCAATCTCTTCAGCAAATAGGCTTGCAGTTGATTGATCTTCTAGAGCAACACCCAGACGTGATGCGAACATCATTTCTGCAACAGTCGCCAATAAACCACCATCACCGATGTCATGATACGCCTTGATCAAACCACGGTTGTTCCAGTCTTGAACCAATGCGAAGAATGCTTTGAAGTCATCGAAGCTATCCACATCAGGAGTAACTGAACCAATTGCTTTGTATACCTGCGCCAGAATCGAACCGCCTAAACGGAACTGACCTTTAGACAGATCAATACGAACCAATATAGATTCAATATCTTTCAGTTCAGGAGTCAATGTTTGACGCACATCAGTCACTGGCGCAAATGCAGTGATCACACCCGACATTGGAGAAGTCACAGACTTGTCTTCACCTTCATCATTCCAGGTGGTACGCATAGACAATGAGTCTTTACCGACTGGAATCGCGATACCCAGTGCAGGACACATTTCCATACCGATGGCTTTCACGCCTTCGAACAATGCCTGATCTTCGCCCGGTTGACCCGCAGCAGCCATCCAGTTTGCAGACAATTTGATGTCGCTGATTTTTTCAATCTTCGCAGACATGATGTTAGAGATCGATTCAGCCACAGATAAACGTGCTGATGCAGCAGGATTCAACAACGCTACTGGAGGACGTTCACCCATTGCCATTGCTTCACCGGTGTAACCGACAAGACTTGTAGTTGTTACTGCAGCATCCGCGACAGGAACCTGCCAGCGCCCCACCATCTGGTCACGCGCGACCATACCGGTAATCGAACGGTCACCAATACTGATCAGGAATGATTTAGAAGCCACTGTCGGGTTTTTCAGAACGCGATAAATCGCATCTTTTAAATCCGTAACTTTAGCCGCGTCAAAATCATCGCCTTTACGTTCAATCGTTTCATAGGAACGGCTCATACGCGGAGTACCGCCAAGCATCACCTGCATTGGCATATCCACCGGTTTGTTGCCGAACAATGGATCTTCAACGGTTAAATGACGTGCTTCAGTCGCCTCACCCAGTACTGCGAACGGACAACGTTCACGTGCACAGATTGACTCAAATAATTCTAAAGAAGATGGACGAATCGCCAATACATAACGCTCTTGCGCTTCATTTGACCAGATCTCCATTGGAGACATGCCAGGTTCTAAAGATGGAATCTTACGAAGATCTAGCACTGCACCTAACTCGTGATCATTCACCAGTTCAGGCATGGCATTTGATACACCACCCGCACCGACATCATGTACCGACACGATTGGGTTATGGTCTTCCATGCGCCAGCAAGTATCGATCACCTCTTGGCAACGGCGTTCCATTTCCGGGTTTTCACGTTGTACCGAAGCAAAATCAAGGTTCTCGCCCAATTTACCGCTATCTACAGAAGATGCAGCACCACCACCAAGACCGATCAGCATGGCTGGACCACCGAGTACGATCAGCAAATCGCCCGGTAAGATCGGATCTTTTTCAACGTGATCTGGACGGATATTTCCGTAACCACCAGCGATCATGATTGGCTTATGGAAACCTTTAACATCGCCATTCACGTTTTGTTCAAAGGTACGGAAGTAACCGTTTAAAGCTGGACGACCAAATTCGTTGTTAAACGCAGCACCACCAAGCGGGCCTTCAATCATGATTTGTAACGGCGATGCCATACGCGATGGTTTACCGTAGTTTTCTTCCCAAGGCTGTTCAAAGCCTGGAATATTCAGGTTAGATACGGTGAAGCCGGTTAAACCTGCTTTAGGCTTACCACCACGACCGGTCGCACCTTCGTCACGGATTTCACCGCCTGAACCTGTCGCTGCACCGGCAAATGGTGCAATCGCAGTTGGATGGTTGTGGGTTTCCACTTTCATCAGGATATGCGCGGCCTGGCTCTTGTATTTATAAACCTGATGACCATTGTCTTCTTGGGTTGGATAAAAACGCTGGGTATCCGAACCAACAATCACCGAAGCGTTGTCTTTATAAGCCGACAATACGTCTGTTGGTGATTCTTTATAGGTGTTCTTGATCATCTGGAACAATGATAATGGCTGAACTTCACCATCAATCGTCCATTCTGAACCGAAGATTTTATGACGACAATGCTCAGAGTTGGCTTGAGCAAACATCATCAGTTCGATGTCATTCGGATTACGGCCTAGCTTGATGAAAGCTTCAGTCAGGTAATCAATTTCATCCATTGATAATGCAAAACCAAACTCGTTGTTGGCTTTTACAAGTGCTTCTTTACCTTCACCCAGAATATCAATCGAGTTCAGTGGTTTTGGCGCAGTTTCCACAAATAATACCGCAGCATCTTCAATCGCATTGAATACGCTTTCGGTCATACGGTCGTGAAGTACTTGCAATGCTTCTTTAGAAAGCTCTTTTACGCCCTTCAAAGTAAATAAAACGCCGCGTTCAAGTCGATGAACCGGCGTATTACAGTTTTTGAAAATGTCTGTCGCTTTAGAGGACCAAGGAGAGATGGTTCCGACGCGCGGTGTGACTAAAATCTGGATTTCATCACTTGCAGCCTGGTGCAATTCAAAAGATTGACCATCGTTGAGAAGCTGTAAAGCTGATTGCTGTTGTTGCTCGCTGAGCGCTTGGTCAAAGAGGTAGACCCATTGACTTTCAATTGATTGAACAGAACTAATTGACGTCAAACGCGATAATAGTTGAGTTTTCTTAAAAGAAGAATGTGCGGGTGCACCGGCAACGATAAACATGCTGATTTTGGCTCCACGGGATGGTCTGAACAACCATGCCACAATGTGACTTGAGAGAGCGCATATTCTACTGTGAAATAAGGAAATCGGCTAGATGCCAAATCAGAAAACTACGTCTGAAATATCCTGGACTTTTAAAATATTTCGTTTATTTTCAGTCAGGAAAATTGAATGTAGTCGCACAGGTTAACACATTTTTTTCAAGAAAAATCAAAACCGCCTCAGAATAATTTTCTGCATAAAAATTGTATTATTTTTCAACAGCAATCAGTGCAAAATCAAATTCAGGTTTTATTGTCATGACCTGTCAAAGTTCCGATTTAGGCCAAAATGAAATACTTGATTACAAGATTTCATGAAGTCGTATTTTTTGCAGACTGTTTTTAATTATTTTGATTGACTCTTAACTTTGACTTTTAAGATTAGAAAACTGGTTAAAGGTCTTCTGCCTTTATGAAATACAAAGAGCAATTCTCCGCTCGTCTCCGCCATTACAGCATCCGACAAAAATTACTCCGCCATATAAATGAGTAATTAATAATGAGTGGTATTTTAATTTGACATCATCTGCGGGGGAAAAACCGGACATCCATTCTCACCTTCTAAAAGAATAAAAATAAAGTTTCTTATTTAGGCCTTTTATTTTTTTATATTTGATTTTTATCTTCTCAGATCATAATTAAGCGAAATTTACTCATCTAAAAGACCAAAAAATATATCGACAAAATCCCCCACCATATCCAATATTTTGAAATTTCATCATTTATTCATGAGCTCTATTATGCGTAAAAAACACAATATAAATAGCAAAATACCACTTATATTTATGAGGAAATTTACCAGGAATTATGAGGCTTATATAAAAAAATAATGAAGAAATGATTAGGGTCTGTTGACATTTACTGTTCATAATTAACCCTATAAAGGTAGCCATAAAAATATACAGGCTAAAGCAACAGAACTTTGATAATTTCTT